>SVSM01000040.1 GCA_015064295.1 Oscillospiraceae bacterium
GGGTCTGGGCGAGAGGGCCGTCAGTACCGGCAACAACGAGGATAGCGCCGTCCATCTGAGCAGCACCGGTGATCATGTTCTTAACGTAGTCGGCGTGGCCGGGGCAGTCAACGTGAGCGTAGTGACGATTAGCAGTCTCGTACTCAACGTGACGGGTGTTGATTGTGATACCACGAGCTCTTTCCTCGGGGGCGTTGTCGATCTGGTCATAAGCCATGAACTCAGCGCCGTTGCCAAGGGAGAGGTACTTGGTGATCGCAGCGGTAAGGGTGGTCTTACCATGGTCAACGTGACCGATGGTGCCGATATTAACATGGGGTTTGGTTCTTTCGAATTTTGCCTTTGCCATTGTTATTATCCTCCAAAAAATATTTTTATTTTTGATTTTATACCAACGCCGGCTTACTTCTTGCTGGCGATGATCTTTTCCTGAATGGACTTGGGAACCTCGGCGAAGTGGCTGGGCTCCATGGAGTAGTTTCCGCGACCCTGAGTCATGGAGCGGAGGTTGGTTGCATAACCGAACATCTCGGAAAGCGGCACGTGGGCGTGGATCTGGGTTGCGCCGGCAACGGGATCCATGGACACGACGCTACCGCGACGGGAGTTGATGCTACCGATAACGTCTCCCATATAGTCGTCGGGGGTGGTAACAACGACCTTCATGATCGGCTCGGTGAGCACGGGATCGGCCTTTCTCATAGCTTCCTTGAACGCCATAGAGCCGGCGATCTTGAATGCCATTTCGGAAGAGTCGACTTCGTGGTAGGAGCCGTCGAAGAGGTTGACCTTAACGTCAACGACGCTATAACCTGCGACGACACCGGTCTGCATAGCGCCCTGGATACCGGCGTCAACAGCGGGGATGTATTCCTTGGGAATGGCACCGCCGACAACGGTATTCTCGAAGAGGTAGCCTGCGCCGGGCTCGTTGGGGGAGATGGTAAGCTTAACGTGACCGTACTGACCCTTACCACCCGACTGACGGGCGTACTTGGTATCGACGGTAGCTTCCTTGCGGATGGTCTCCTTGTAGGAAACCTGAGGAGCGCCGACGTTAGCCTCGACCTTGAACTCACGGAGGAGTCGGTCAACGATGATCTCCAGGTGAAGCTCGCCCATACCGGCGATGATGGTCTGACCGGTTTCCTCGTCGGTGTGAGTACGGAAGGTGGGGTCTTCTTCAGCCAGCTTAGCAAGGGCGATGCCCATCTTTTCCTGACCTGCCTTGGTCTTGGGCTCGATCGCGACGTTGATAACGGGATCGGGGAAGACCATCTGCTCGAGGATGATGGGGTTGTTCTCGTCACAGAGAGTATCACCGGTGGTGGTGTTCTTGGTACCGATCAGGGCGGCAATATCGCCGGCGTATACCTTATCGATGTCCTTACGCTCGTTAGCGTGCATCTGCAGGATACGGCCGAAGCGCTCTCTTGCCTTCTTCTCGGGGTTGTACGCAGTCATACCGGCCTCAAGAGTGCCCGAATAAACGCGGAAGAAGCAAAGCTTTCCGACGAAGGGGTCGGTCATGATCTTGAATGCGAGGGCTGCGAAGGGCTCGTCATCGGAGGCCTTTCTCTCATCGGGCTCCTCGGTATCGGGGTTGACACCCTTGATAGCGGGGATGTCGAGGGGAGAGGGCATATAATCGATTACTGCGTCAAGGAGCTTCTGAACGCCCTTGTTCTTGTAAGAGGTACCGCAGCAAACGGGAACGAGCTGATTAGCGATGGTAGCCTTACGAAGAGCGACCTTGAGATCCTCAACCGGGATCTCCTCGCCCTCGAGGTACATCATCATGAGGTCATCGTCGGTAGCGGCGATTGCCTCAACCATGGCATCATGGTATTCCTGAGCCTTTTCCAGCATATCGGCGGGGATGGGCTCGACACGCATGTCCTTACCCATATCGTCGTAATACACGTCAGCCTCCATGTTCATCAGGTCGATGATACCCTTGAAGGTATCCTCGGAACCGATGGGGAGCTGGATCGGCACGGGGTTGGTCTTAAGACGAGTCTTCATCATGTCAACGACACGGTAGAAGTCTGCGCCCATAACGTCCATTTTGTTTACATACGCCATACGGGGAACGCCGTACTGGTCAGCCTGACGCCAAACGGTTTCAGACTGAGGCTCAACGCCGCCCTTGGCGCAGAAAACGGTAACCGAACCGTCGAGCACGCGCAGGGAACGCTCGACCTCAACGGTGAAGTCGACGTGTCCGGGGGTGTCGATGATGTTGATTCGGTTGTCTTTCCAGAAACAGGTGGTAGCAGCGGAGGTGATGGTAATACCACGCTCCTGCTCCTGAGCCATCCAGTCCATGGTCGCACCGCCGTCGTGGGTCTCACCCATCTTATGGGTCTTACCCGTGTAGAACAGGATACGCTCGGTAGTGGTGGTCTTACCTGCGTCGATGTGCGCCATAATACCAATGTTTCTGGTTCTTTCCAAAGGGTATTCTCTTGGCATTTGACTCTCCTTCATGTTATCCCGCGGCAAGGAGCCGTGGGAACCTCAAATCATCAATACTTATAGTGAGCGAACGCCTTGTTGGCTTCAGCCATTCTGTGCGTTTCTTCGCGCTTCTTGACGGCACCGCCGACACCGTTGTTTGCATCAACGATCTCAGCAGCCAGTCTTTCAGCCATGGTCTTTTCGCCGCGGCTTCTGGCGTAAGTGACCAGCCAACGAAGACCCAGGGTCTGCTTTCTCTCAGGACGAACGTCCATGGGAACCTGGTAGGTAGAACCGCCCACACGTCTAGCCTTGACCTCGAGAACGGGCATAATGTTGTCCAGAGCGGCGACGAAAGCCTCCAGGGCGTTCTTACCGGTCTTCTCCTCAACGGTCTTGAATGCGTCGTAGACGATCTTCTGTGCTACACCCTTCTTGCCGTCCAACATAACGTTGTTGACCAGCTTGGTGACCAGCTTGGAATTGTAAAGCGGATCCGGCAGCACGTCTCTTTTTGATATCTGACCTCTTCTCGGCACTGTACTTCCCTCCTTCATGAATAATATGATATCACAGGTACTCGAAAAAATCTTCGTTTGTGCGCTGTCAGACATCGGGGAAACCGTAATCACGGCGACTGCCGTCCATTTATGATTTAACTCCGATTCGACAAACAAACGATCTCCTCCGGACAATATCACCTTCCGGGGGAGGCGGTGAGAGCAGAATTATTTCTTCTTGGCTCTCTTGGCGCCGTACTTAGAACGGCTCTGGTTGCGGTTGGCAACACCCTGAGCATCCAAGGTACCGCGGATGATGTGGTAACGCACACCGGGAAGGTCACGCACTCTTCCGCCGCGGATCAGAACTACAGAGTGTTCCTGCAGGTTATGACCGATACCGGGGATATACGTGGTGGCTTCCAGGCCGTTGGTGAGACGAACTCTTGCGATCTTACGCAGAGCCGAGTTCGGCTTCTTCGGGCTGGTGGTGGTCACCTTGGTGCAAACTCCTCGTTTCTGAGGAGAGCTAAGATCGGTCTGCTTACCGGAAAGGGTGTTGAAGCCGTGCTGAAGCACAGGGGACTTCGACTTGTAGACCTTTTCGGAACGGCCGTGCTTAACGAGCTGGTTAAAGGTTGGCATACCGTACCTCCTTCTTAAAATATTTGTTTGTCGTTCGTATAAGAATTTATACAAAACACAATACATTATACCACTTTTTTCAAAGAATTGTCAAGTGGCAAGCGATTTCTCGGAAAATTTCGGCACTCTGCACATTTTTTGCATTGAGGAGCAAAAGAATTAGCATCTTTTCGTTGATTTTGCCATAAAAATCCGGGAAGGATCAAAGGGCTTTTCGAAGGGAGAGGCAAAAAAATCGGGCAAAATTTCAAAAAAAGCCAAGTTCGTATTGATTTTTCCTCCGAAATGTATTATCATATATAATAATGGAAATAATTTACTTGCCAAGGGGCAAAGGAGACGATTCAAAATGGCAAAACAGTTCAAAAAGATCGGTGTACTGACCTCCGGCGGAGACGCGCCGGGCATGAATGCGGCGGTTCGTGCCGTGACCCGCTACGCGCTGAAGATGGGCCTTGAGGTGTACGGCATTTACGAGGGCTACCAGGGCCTCATCACGGGAAAGGGCAGCATCAAGAAGTTTGCCCCCCACGACGTGGCGAACATCATCGACAAGGGCGGCACGATGCTCTACTCTGCCCGCTGCGTGGAGTTCAAGCAGGAGGAATACATCCGCAAGGCTGTTGAGGTCTGCCACGAGTTTGGCATCGACGGCATCGTCACCATCGGCGGCGACGGCACCTTCCGCGGTGCCTCCGACCTCTGCCGCTACGGGATCCCCTGCATCGGCATTCCCGGCACGATCGATAACGACATTACCTGCACCGACAACTCCATCGGCTACGATACGGCGATGAACACGGTGGTGGAGGCCATTGACCGTCTCCGCGATACCTGCGAGTCCCACGCCAGATGTAACGTGGTAGAGGTCATGGGCCGCAACGCCGGCTACATTGCTCTTGAAACCTCCATTGCCGTCGGCGCTACCGCCGTGGTGGTGCTGGAGGATCCCAACTACGACGAGGCTGCCCTCATTGAGAAAATCAAGGTTGCCCGTGCGGCCGGAAAGCGGAACTTCGTGGTCATCGTGGCAGAAGGCGTGGACAACTATTCCGAGGGCCTTGCCAAGCGGATCCAGGCCGAGACCGGCGTGGAGACCAAGTTTGCCCGCCTTGCCCACATCGTTCGCGGCGGCTCACCCTCTCTTGCCGACCGCGTGCTGGCCGCCCGTATGGGTGTGGCCGCCGTGGACTTCCTGCTGGAAGGAAAAGAGAACGTCTTCGTCTGCGAGCGTGACGGCGAGATGGTGGCCACCGACATCCAGGAGGCCATCGTGATCGACAAGCTCTACAAGAGCAGCTTCACCCCCGGTATGGAGCCCCCCGCAGCCCTGGCAAACTACTCTCCCGAGCGTCAGGCCGAAATGAAGGCCTTCTGCGAGATGCGTGCCGCCGAGGTCAAGGAGCTTCTTGCCATCTCCGAGAACTGCGCCAGCTACAAATAATAAGGAAAAGAACCCCCGTAAGGGGGGGAGGAAAGAGGACAGAGAATGAACCGCAACAGTATGCACAATCAGCCGATCCGTCGCTACCGCAGACAAAAGGGCTACGATTCTGCCCGCAGGATCACCGTTCTCATGATGGCGGGCATCATCCTGCTTGGCGTTGTGGTCTTCGTCATGTCCTTGACGGGCACCGGTCTGTTTGCCGACCGGGACCCCTCGGATGGGAACGAGCTGCCGGTAGGCACGGAGGGCAGCGACGATCTCTCCGGTGAGGAGAGCTCCTCGGAGCCCGACGAGAGCACGCCCGATCTGATCATCCCGGACGAGGACGTGGAGTATGAGTACCTGAATCTGACCCCCGAGGACATCAAAAAGGGAGACCTGCTGTTAATCGACGCGACCCATCCCTATACCTTCCCCTCGGTGCAGATGGCGTATATTGCCGAGTACAAGTCCTCCTCCTATAAGATTGGCGGAACGAGGATTTCCCTGCAGCTGAAGGTGATCCACGAGATGAACAAAATGATGGACGCCTTCGAGGCCGCCACCGGCATGAAGGACGCCATCATCCAGCCGGGCAACGCTTACCGAAGCTTTGACGATCAGAAGAAGCTTTATGACAAGAACCCCACCAGCGCCGCCGTCCCCGGAAGCAGTGACTATCACACCGGCGCCTCCTTCCTGTTCCAGATTTATAACGAGGTCGGCATTTCCCCCATGTCCAGCCGTTCCGAGTCGATCTGGCTGAAGGAGAACGCTCACGATTACGGCTTCACCTTCCGTTTCCCTGCCGACAAGAAGCACATTACGGGGTACAGCGTACCGTGGCAGATGCGCTACGTTGGCATTTCTCATGCCACCTATATGTACGATAAGTTCCTGTGCCTTGAGGAGTACCTGGCATTTCTGTCCGAGAAGCATAAGTACGCCGGGGAGCATCTCTTCGTGGAGTGCGGCGACGGCTATATCTACGAGGTGTTCTACGTAGAAGGAGCCACCGAGGGCGTCATTCAGGTGCCGGTCCCCAAGAACCGCGAATACACGGTAAGCGGCGACAACCAGAAGGGCTTCGTCGTTTCCTTCAAGCTCTGTGCGTCGACCAAAACCGCTGAGTAAACGGGAAAAGAACCCGGCCGAACAGGCGCAAATGCCCAACAGGTGAAAGCACGCCGAACAGGCGAAAACACGGAACGGGCAATAGCACTCGCCAAACAGACAATACCCCGCCGAACAGGCGATAAAGAACCCCGCCGACGGCGGGGTTCTTTCCGTTGCAAGAGGGAAGTAACGTCTTGCCGCTTTTTTATCCAAAATCCATCGGTGAAATTCCCGCCTTCCCCATAATTTTGTGAAATCTGCGGTTGACAAATTGCCTTTTTTTTCATATAATGATTAAATAGTATGGAACGTTCAAAGAATAGGAGTATTCTTCCGTGAATCACAACATGATCAAAACCGTAAAATTTGGCGGCAGCTCGCTGGCCAGCGCCGAACAGTTCGTCAAGGTGCGGGACATTGTCCTGGCCCAGGCGGAGCGCCGTTATGTGGTCCCCTCTGCTCCCGGAAAGCGCTTTTCCGGAGACACGAAGGTGACCGATATGCTCTATTCCTGCTATGAAACGGCCTCCCGCGGCGAAAGCATCAAGGAGATCTTCGGGCAGATCCGTCAGCGCTACGATAGCATCATCGAGGGGCTGGGCCTTTCGATGTCGCTGGAAAAGGAATACGAGGAGATCGAGGTCGCCCTCATCCACAAGACCGGCCGTGACTACGCCGCCAGCCGGGGCGAGTACCTGAACGGCAAGATTCTGGCAAACTATCTTGGCTTCGACTTCATCGACGCCGCCGACGTCATCTTCTTCCGCGAGGACGGCACCTTCGACAGCGACAGAACCAACGAGATCCTGTCCGCCGAGCTGCAGCGTCACGAATACGCCGTGATCCCCGGCTTCTACGGCTCCATGCCCAACGGCACCATCAAGACCTTCTCCCGCGGCGGATCGGATATTACCGGCTCCATCGTGGCAAGAGCGTCCTCCTCGGTGCTGTACGAGAACTGGACCGACGTGTCGGGCTTCTTAATGGCAGACCCCCGCATCGTGGAGAACCCCAACCCCATCGAGATCATCACCTACCGTGAGCTCCGCGAGCTCTCCTATATGGGTGCCACCGTGCTCCACGAGGACGCCATCTTCCCCGTCCGCATGGCAGGCATTCCCATCAACATCCGCAACACCAACAAGCCGGATGATGAGGGAACCATGATCGTTTCCCACTGTCCCCCCGACGGTAAGGGTGTTATCACCGGTATCGCCGGCAAGAAGGGCTTCAGCGTTATCACCATCGAAAAGGACATGATGAACCAGGAGAAGGGCTTCGGCCGCCGTGTGCTCCAGGTGCTGGAGAACTGCGGACTGTGCTTTGAGCATCTTCCCTCCGGTATCGATACCATGTCGGTGGTCGTCAGCACCGCCGATCTGGCTCCCGTCCGTGAGATGGTGGTTGGCAGCATTTGCACCGCCGTCGAGCCCGACGCCATCTCGGTGGAGGACGGACTGGCCCTGGTGGCCGTGGTGGGACGGAATATGGTCAAGGCCACCGGTACTGCCGCCCGCGTCTGCCACGCCGTGGCAAGAGCCGAGATCAACATCCGTATGATCGACCAGGGCTCCGATGAGATCAATATCATCCTGGGCGTCAACGAGGAGGATTTCGAGCCCGCCATCCGCGCCATTTACGATCGCTTCGTGTTTTGATCAAAACCGAAAAAGAAACCGCGCCGATCCCAAAGGATCGGCGCGGTAATTTTTTGCCTTATTTTGCGGTAATGTAGCCCTCTGCCGTCAGAAGCTCGGCGATGAGGACGGCGCCGCCGCCGGCACCGCGGAGGGTGTTGTGGGACAGTCCCACAAACTTGTAATCGAAGAGGGAGTCCTCGCGCAGACGTCCCACCGTTACGCCCATACCGCCGTAGATGTCGCGGTCGAGGGCGGCCTGAGGACGGTTGTCTTCCTCAAAATAGGTGATGAACTGCTCGGGAGCAGAGGGGAGCTTCATGGTCTGGGGCTTGCCCTTGAATTCCTTCCAGCAAGCCAGGATCTCCTCCTTGGAGGGCTTCTTGGAAAAGTCCACGAACACGGCAGCGGTGTGGCCGTTGGTCACGGGCACGCGGATGCACTGGGTGGTGATGAGGGGAGCGTCGGCCTTGACAATGACGCCGTTTTCCA
>SVSM01000041.1 GCA_015064295.1 Oscillospiraceae bacterium
ACGCGAGCTGGGTTCAGAACGTCGTGAGACAGTTCGGTCCCTATCTGTCGTGGGCGTAGGATATTTGAGAGGAGCTGACCTTAGTACGAGAGGACCGGGTCGGACGTACCTCCGGTGCACCGGTTGTCCTGCCAAGGGCATAGCCGGGTAGCCGCGTACGGAAGTGATAAACGCTGAAGGCATCTAAGCGTGAAACATGCTTCAAGATAAGATATCCCACAACGTAAGTTGGTAAGGTCACTTGTAGACGACAAGTTTGATAGGTCGGAGGTGTAAGCACAGTAATGTGTTCAGCTGACCGATACTAATTGACCGAGGGCTTGAACTTCTTTATAAGTTCGGCAACAAAACTACTTGAGTTTCTTTCGTCTGCCTTTCGTTTTCGGTTGTGAATGAACATTTCACATGAAACCTTCCTTAATTGGAAGGTTTTTTTCTTGTATGATTGGTGTTGTTACGATAGTATTTAGGAGGATGCGATATGGATAAGACCGTATTGGTCGAGCGTTATGCCACGACGCCGGAACAAAAAATCTTATACTCTCATCTGCTGGACCTGATGCTTCGTTCCGAACAACGCAACGTGGTAACGTCAAGCAGCTTCCTCAGCGAAAATGAGGCGGCTGGTGCCGAGGGGCTCCTTCGTGCTGCCGGGTGTCGACAGTACTTTGTGTTTGGCGGCTATCCCGAGGCCGAGCGAAAATGCGCGGTTTTTTTGACCGACTACTGTGATGCCGAGGCGGTGACGGCGATGCCGTCTCTTGGAGAGCTTACCTATTTAGAAGCGCAGGTCAATAAATTTGATGAAACGCAAGCCTCCTTTAGCCATCGGGATGTTCTCGGGTCCTTGATGGGGCTTGGCATCGAGCGAGAGGTGATTGGTGACATTATCACCGACGGCGGGCGGGCCGTGATGGTCGTTAAGACCTCCATTGCACCCTTTCTTCAGGAGAATCTGACGAAGATCGGCCGCTATCGGGTGGAGATTACTCGGCACGATGGTTATACCATAACACCAAAATCTGATTTTACGGAGGGGTACGATACGGTATCCTCCTTACGTCTTGACGCCGTGACCGCTTCCATCTTTAAGCTGTCCCGAGGGAGTGCTGCCGATGCCATCGGCGGTGGTTTAGTAGCGGTGAACGGTGTGTCCGTGAGCAAAACGGATCTTGCGGTCAAGGAGGGGGATAAGATCTCCCTGCGCGGTCGGGGGAAGGCCGTATTGGACGCCGTGGAGGGTCTGTCCAAGAAGGGAAGGATTCGCTTTCGGTTTCGGAAATATCAATAAAAATGACCTCATCCATCAGGAAGAGGTCATTTTTCTTTTGCGACAGATTCAAATCGAAAACCGATTTTTGATATTCCCGTAAACCACGTCCTCGGCTAAGGAAGCCAGGGCGTCGGGCTCGGCGTCAAAGGCCACCAGAGCCTCCGTAAGCGCTTCCCGCTGACGGAACCCTTCAGCAAGAGAGACGGTATCGCAGACCGTTCCGCAGGGCAGGACGGCGGTGCCGACGGGGAAGCTCGCCGCCAGCGTTCGGAAGTCCTCCCCTACGGGAAGCAGGGAAGGCAGGCCCTTTTCGGTTCGGACGGTATGACGGGCGAAGAAGGTACGGTAGTTGGTGGGAAGGGGCGTGCAGAGCAGGGTTTCGGGGACGGAGCCGTTCAGTGCCAGATAATCGTAGAGGGCAATCAGCTCGTCCTCCTCCACCTCGGTGTCAAGGAGAAGGATAAGACCCCGCTCGGTGATGGAGCGGGAAAGGGAAATCACAAGCGAGGTAAGGAGCTGATTCTTCTCCTCGATGGAGAGAGCCCCTCCTTCCGCCAAGCGGCAGAGGAGGTCATCCACCTCTTTTTTGCGGCTATTTCGCGCAAAACGAAAGGTTTTCGGCAGAACAAAGCGGACCGAAACGCATCCTGCCGCAAGGAAGTCGGCAAGACGGTCGGTCAGCTCCTTGACCGCATCCGACATACTTTGCCCGGCGGAGGGCAGGGAAGCCAAGGTCGAAAGCGGGGAGGTAAGATCAAAAATCGGATAGACGTCCACCTGCCCGAACGTCAACGGGGCGGGTGAGATCAGGGGATCACACCGATAGCAGATCGATTCCACGTTCAAGGCCTCCGCCACGTCGGAAGGCCGCAGGGCGCGGTCCTCAATGATCTCGTTCAGAACCGCCCAAAGCTCCTCGGTCTGATAGGGAGACAGGGGCGTTTCCAACCCAAAAACCTCTTTCAGAAGGATCCCGGTGGCCGTGGCGGCACGGTGGCCCACCAGCAGGGGGGTGGCCATACAGAGGGCGGCAAAGCACTCGTAGTCAGAGGCCTCATGGTTTTGGATGGCGGGCTCACAGCCGCAGAGACGGAGGGCCTCACGGTTGAGAGGCGAGCGCTTGACAAGGAGGCCCCCCGCGTTACGGAAGGGGCGGTTGTCCTTGATCTCCTCGATGGGGAAAGCGGTGTCCCACAAAAGAAGCGGCAGAGGGGAGATGGCTTCGTGAAGAAACGATTTATCCATATGGTCATCCTTTCGGTGCGATACGCTTTTATTGTACCATGTTTTCCCCGATTCTGCAATCGTTTTCTCCCCTAATTCGATGAAAAAAGGAAAAAATATCCCGATTATGGGACGGAATTTTTCCAAAACTACTGTTCAAACCGACGGATGTGTGATATAATGAAACAAATTCATTCTGCAAATGAACGCGATGAAGCGTGAAGAGAGGAAATCGATATGGAACGTATTTTGCAGCTTTTGGAGGATAACGGCCGCATGACCGTGGAGCAGATGGCCGTCATCTGCAATAAGACCGAGGCGGAGATCAAGGCGACCATGAAGCGCCTGGAGGACGAGGGCGTGATCCTAGGCTACAAGGCGCTCATTGACTGGGATAAGACCGACCGCGAGTACGTCAGCGCCGTCATCGAGTTGAAGGTTGCCCCCCAGCGGGACCGTGGCTTTGACCGCATTGCCGAGAAGATCTACAACTATCCCGAGGTACAGAGCGTGCATCTCATGTCCTCCGGCGGGTACGATCTGATGCTGATCATTGAGGGCAAGACCATGAAGGAGGTCGCCTACTTCGTGGCGTATAAGCTGGCGCCGCTGGAGGACGTGGTGTCCACCTCGACTCATTTTGTGCTGAAGAAATACAAGGATAAGGGTGTCATCTATAAGGCGCCTGAAAAAGACGAAAGAGAGAATCTCCTGTGATGGATTATCAAAAACTCCTGTCCCGGAAGGCGCAGGAGCTGAAGCCATCCGGCATACGGAAATTTTTCGATATGCTGGACGGCATGGACGACGTGGTGGCCCTTACCGTCGGCCAGCCCGATTTTGTCACCCCCTGGCACATCCGCGAGGCGGGGATCGACAGCCTGGAGCGAGGCAAGACCTATTATACCTCCAACAGCGGTCTTCTCGAAATGCGGGAAGAGATCGCGAAGTACTTAAAGCGTCGCTTTTCCCTGACCTACGATCCGCTTCACGAGATCGTGGTAACGGTGGGAGGAAGCGAGGCCATCGACATCGCCATGCGGGCTATCGTAAACCCGGGGGATGAGGTCATCATTCCCACCCCCTGCTTCGTTTGCTACGAGCCCCTCTGCCGCATGGCAGGCGGTGTACCGGTCAGCCTGGTGACCGAGGAAAAGGACAACTTTAAGCTGACGCCCGAAAAGCTGAAGGCCGCCATTACCCCCAAGACCAAGCTGCTGGTCATGCCCTTTCCGAATAACCCTACCGGTGCCATTATGACCGAGGAGGAGCTGACTGCCATTGCCGACATCCTGCGGGGTACCGATATTATGGTACTGTCCGATGAGATCTACGCCGAGATGACCTACGGCGGGCGCAAGCACGTCTCCATCGCCTCCCTCCCCGACATGTGGGAGAGAACGGTGGTGGTCAACGGCTTTTCCAAGGCCTATGCCATGACCGGCTGGCGCATGGGCTACACCGCCGCACCGGCTTCCATTACCGCACAAATGCTGAAGCTCCATCAGTTTGCCATCATGTGCGCCCCCACCACCAGTCAGTTTGCCGCGGTGGAGGCCTTAAGAAACGGCGACGAGGATATTGCCATGATGACGGCGGAGTACGACGCCCGCAGACGGTTTCTGGTGGACGGACTTCGGAAGATCGGCATCCCCTGCTTTGAGCCGGAGGGCGCCTTTTACGTCTTCCCCAACGTGGGGGTGTTCGGCATGACCTCCGAGGAATTTTGCGAGCGCCTTCTCTATGAAGCCAAGGTCGCCATCGTCCCGGGCAACGCCTTTGGCGATTGCGGCGAGGGCTTTGCGCGGATCTCCTACGCCTATTCGGTGAAGCATATCACCGAGGCGCTGGAGCGCATCGAGAGGTTTGTCAAGACCTTATAAAACGTAACGAGCACGGTTCCGAATGCCGAGAGGCAGCGGGCCGTGCTTTTTTTGTTTAACGGGGGAGTTTAGGAAGGGAAAGGGGCGGTTTTGAACCGTTTTGCCATTTTTGCATATGCTGATGATAGCCGAAAGGCGACCGACATATGGGAAAGGAATGGTATCTTACATGGCGAAAACGGCAAGACAGGCGTATTTCATCGGTGCCAATACCGCACGGGGCTTCGTGAACTACGCCGATGAGATCTTTAGCGGAATCCGTAAGATGTATTTGATCAAGGGAGGCCCCGGAACGGGGAAATCCACCCTCATGAGGCAGATAGCCGAGGCGGCAGAGAGACAGGGCTTGACGGTGGAGTGCTACCATTGCTCCTCTGACAGCACCTCGCTTGACGGGATCGTTGTGCGGGAGCTGTCGGTGGGGATCACCGACGCCACCGCCCCTCACGTTATGGAGGCCAGGTATCCCGGCGCAAGAGAAGAGCTCATCGACCTGGGCGCCTTTTGGGATCAGAGGCTGCTGGCCGAGCGGTACGAACGGATCAAGACGCTGGTAGACGAAAAAGCCGGCCTGTTTGCCTCGGTCTACAAGTATTTGGGGGTGGGCCTGGTGCTCCGCAACGAACGGGAGCGGATGCTCGCCGCCTGTACCGATGGGGAAAAGCTGGACAAAGCGGCGGCGAGGCTGATCCGACAGCTGGGCGGGGGGCAGGGCTTCTGCCTCTTGCCGCGGCAGGTGGGAGCGCTGGGGATGAATGGGCGAGCGACCTTGGGTACGTATGAGGAGATGGCGGAGCGCCGCTTTCAGATCTTGGATGCCCGAGGTCTTCGGGGGCAGCTTCTTGACAGGATCCTTCACCACGCCGAAAGGGCGGGCCTGACTGCCATGATATCCCGTGATCCCATGCTGGGGACCGAGGCCCTGTATTTCCCCGAGAAGGGAGTCGCGATCACCGAGACGGGAGACGCCGATCACGCCGACAAGATCCTCAATACCGAGCGCTTTGTTCTGCGGGAAAAGCTGAACGAGCAGCGCCGCCGCTTGCGGTTTCTGACAAAGCTGGAGGGAGAGCTGATGACGCGAGTAGAGGATCTCTTCGGTGAGATCAAAACGCGGCATTTTGCCCTGGAGGGGCTCTATGCCGACGCTATGGATTTTGGGAAGCTCAACGCCATGACCGAGGAGCTGATCGGACGGATTGGCCTTTGATCGCCCCTTGTGTTTTGGGGCGGGGTGTGGTATAATGGAGCAAACCAAGGAAAAGGAACGGAATGTCATGCGGGTTTGTCTCTTTACGCTGAACGCCTCTTATAGCCATAGTTCTCTCAGTCTGCGGTGTCTTGCCGTAGCGCTGGAACGGGAGGGCTTCGCCGTTACCCTTTGCGAAAGGAGCTTGAAGGATAAACGACGGGGGGTATTGGAGGCACTCCATAAGGCCAAGGCCGACGTTTACGGCTTTTCCTGCTACGTCTGGAACGTTTCCGAAATGATGGCGATGGCCGAGCAGCTTCGGCTTCTGCGCCCCGACGCCACCATCGTCTTTGGTGGCCCAGAGGTATCCTACGAGACCGAAGCCTTCTTCTCTGCCTGTCCCGCCGCCGATCTGATTTTGGCAGGTGCGGGGGAGGAGAGCCTCCCCAAGCTTTGTCACGCCCTTGCCGAGAGGGGGCGGGAGGCCGTGATGGCCGAGGGGCGCATCCTCATAGCGGAGCCCTATTACGGCTTTGGAGGGCAGGGCGTTCCTTACGAGCGCTATCCCTCCGATAAGCCCATGGTGTACTATGAATCCTCCCGCGGGTGTCCTTATGCCTGCGCCTATTGCCTGTCGGCGGCGGAGCGAGGGGTAACGGCAAAGCCGGCGGGGCAGGTGTTGAAGGAGCTGACGGTATTTGAAAGCATGCCGTCGGTGAAGACCGTCAAATTTGTAGACCGCACCTTCAATTTCGACCGTGACCGCGCCATTGCTATCTGGCAGGGCCTGCGGTCGGAGATCTACACCAAGACCTACCATTTTGAGATCTGCGCCGATCTCATCGACGAGGACTCCCTTGCTTGTCTTGCACAGTTCCCCAAGGGGAAGGTGCAGCTTGAGGCAGGGGTGCAGAGCATTCACGCCGATACCCTCATGGCCATTCACCGCAAACCCGACGTGACGAGATGTCTTGACAATTTGAGAAAGCTGAAGGATCTCGGCAATATCCATATCCACGCCGATCTCATTGCGGGGCTTCCTCTTGAGACCCTGGAGGGTGTGGGGGAATCCTTTGACGCCGTCTATCCCTGTTGCCATATGCTGCAGCTTGGCTTTTTGAAGCTGCTCAAGGGCTCGCCCCTGCAGGAGAAGGCCATCGACTACGGCATCGTGGCATCTCCCATTGCCCCCTATGAGGTTCTGAAGACCGACGCCCTTTCCTTTGAGGACTTGACGGTGCTCCACCGCATCGACGAGGTACTGGACCGCTTTGGTAACAGCGGCCATTTTTCGCGGGTGTTGGCGGGCGTGATGGAACGTATCCGGTCACCCTTTGACTTCTTTCGATCTCTGTCCGAAGCGGCGGATGACGTAGGCCGCTTATCCCAGCTTGACGCCATGCGGCTCCTACTTTCCGTTTGCCGTCCCCTTTTTGAGGGGAACGAGCAGGAGCTGATCGGTCGGATGCGGCTTGATTATTATACTCACGAGGCCGGCTCCTGTCCCGACTTTTTGGCGGGAGGGGGAGAGCTACCCGTTGCTCCCATACGCCGTGCCGATTGCATCAAAAAGGCCTCCGTCCATGGAGGGACGGAGACCTGCGAGGTACATCGCTTTGCTTTTGATGAAGAAGGGTATTACGTGATCGACCGAAAGCGGCACGTCTGCTTCCGTGTGACCCCGTCCTTATAGGTGGGGATCGCCCAGCACCTCCAGCGCAAAGCCGGGGAGAACGGCCAGATCGTCGGTGATGCGGTCGGCTCCCGCGTCGGCCAGCGCCTCGGGGGAGAAGGAGGTCGTGACGGCAATGGCAGTCATGCCGGCGGCCTTGGCGGCCTGAACACCAGCAACGGCGTCCTCGGCTACGATACAGTCCTTAGGATCCAGCCCGATCCTTTCGGCAGCTTTCAAGAAGATGTCGGGGGCGGGCTTTTTTCGCGTTACGTCGCTTCCTGTGACGATGGCGTCAAAGAGGGAAAGGTCCACGCCGATACAGTCTAAATTGCAGGAGACCTTTCGGATGTCGGAGGCCGAAGCGACGGCGAGGTGGTAGCCCATGTGGTGTAGGGTAGAGAGGATCTCCTTGGACCAGGGATAGACCTTCACGATCTTGTGGGCCTTTTCGCAGTAGATGTCGTAGGCCTCGTCCTTATAGGCGGACCGGTAGGTACCGCCGTGGCTTTCCAGAACACCGCCGATGAACTTGTCGTCTCCCATGCCGGTGAAGGGCTTAAATTCTTCCGCTTGGGCCTCATAGCCAAGGCGGCGGATGACCTCCATGGCGGCGAAGGTAATGGCGGGCTCGGAGTCCACGAGAGTTCCGTCCATGTCGAAGATGATGGCTTTTTTCATGGTGATTTCCTTTTTTCTTTTAGGTGTTGTTTTCTTTTGAATCGTTAGAAGAAGTAACTGCAGATTGGGGTTATTATGTTTTTCTTTGCGCGCGGAGAAGATGATTCTTCGAATCGGGGTTTTCTTTCGCACCTTTCTTTCCGCAAAGAAAGGTGCCCAAAGAAGGCGCTAAAACTTTTTCTTCTTCTTGGAAGAAAAAGTTTTAGAATCAAAAAGAAGAAGC
>SVSM01000009.1 GCA_015064295.1 Oscillospiraceae bacterium
CATAGCGATGGCCTTTCCTTACAGTAATGTTGATGGGGGATCAGAAGCAGGACAGGAACCATCCTGCGGCGACGGCCGAGCCGATGACGCCGGCTACATTGGGGCCCATGGCGTGCATGAGGAGGAAGTTGGAGGGATCCTCCTTCTGTCCTACCGTCTGGGCCACGCGGGCGGCCATGGGAACCGCCGAGACGCCGGCCGAGCCGATCAGCGGGTTGATCTTGCCTCCCGTGAGCTTACACATCAGCTTACCAAAGAGCAGACCGCCGAGGGTCGAGAAGCAGAAGGCAGCCAGGCCAAGGGCAATGATGAACAGGGTGGAAACGCTCAAGAACTGTTCGGCGTTGGCGGTAGCACCTACCGAGACGCCGAGGAAGATGGTGACGATGTTGATGAGCTCGTTCTGTGCCGTCTTGGAGAGACGGTCCACCACACCGGTCACGTTAAAGAGGTTGCCCAGCATCAGGAAGCCCACAAGCGGTGCGGCCGAGGGGAGAATGAGGCACACCACGGCGGTAACGATGATGGGAAAGAGGATCAGCTCGGTCTTGGAAACAGAGCGGAGAGATTTCATCTTGATGGTTCGTTCCTTCTTGGTGGTGACCAGCTTCATCAGCGGCGGCTGAATGATGGGGATCAGCGCCATATAGGAATAGGCGGCTACGGCGATTGCCGGCAGAAGCGACGGCGCCAGCTCCTTGGTAACCAGAATGGCGGTCGGGCCGTCGGCGCCGCCGATGATGCCGATGGCGGCGGCGGCCGCTGCCGAGAAGCCCAGCAGCATCGCTCCGCTAAAGGCAACGAAGACGCCGCCTTGGGCGGCCGCACCCAGCAGCAGGCTCTTGGGATTGGCGATCAGGGGAGTAAAGTCGGTCATAGCACCGATGCCCAAAAAGATCAGCGACGGGTAGACGCCTAATTTAACACCCATGTAAAGAATGTCAAGAAGGCCGCCGTTTTTAATGATGTACCCATAGTTTACGTCGGTGCTCTGAAACCACTCGGTGTGGATCAGCGCGGCGCCCGGCAGATTGGCAAGGAGCATACCGAAGGCGATGGGAAGCAGCAGCATCGGCTCGAACTTCTTCCAAATGGCAAGATAGAACAGGATGCCGATGATGAGGTACATGGCCAGGTACTTGAGAGCTACGGCGCCGTCCTGAAAGCCCAAGGCAATGCCGGTGGTCTCCCAAAAGTTTCGTAACGTATCCAGCATAAGGAGATATCCTTTCCGTCGATCAACCGATGGTGATGAGGGTAGCGCCGGTGGCTACGGCCTGCCCGGCGGCAATCGAGACGGAGGTGACGGTGCCGTCGCAGGGAGCAAAGATCTCGTTTTCCATCTTCATGGCTTCCAGCAGGCAGACGAGGTCACCCTTTTTCACAGCCTGGCCGTTTTCGACGCCCACCTTCAGAATGGTGCCCTGCATGGGAGCGGTGACGGGCGTACCCTTGCCGGCGGCAGGCGCGGCCTTTTTGGGGGCTGCCTTGGGAGCGGCAGGGGCCTTGGGAGCTTCGACGGCAGGCGAGGAAGCGCCGGCGGCGATCTCCTCGACCTCGACCTCGTAGACGGTACCGTTTACGGTGACTTGATAATACTTAGACATGATCATAACTTCCTTTCGATATGAGATGCACAAGACGTCTTCCGGAAGGAAACCACGCGGAAGCTGCTTGCCGGTTTGTCGGTGTAGGCGGAGATGGCGGCCATGATGGCGGCCACGATTTCTTCTTCGTTGGTTGCGGTAGCAGCGGGCTCGAACGCTTCCTCAGCGGCGGGAGCCGGTACGGCCTCCTGCTTGACCGGGGAGGCGGGGGCTTTTTTTCCTGCAAAGGCAAGATGGAAGAGCTCAAGAATTCCCCAGATCAGGGCCAGGACCACGAAGACCAGAAGATACCCGCCCAGGGCAGTGGTCAAAATGGTCTCCAGCTTTTCCGACCACGTCAGGGTATCGGCTACCTCCGAGGGGATCAGCTGAAAGGATAAGGTCATCATAGCGCCTCCTTATCCGAGGATCTCGAAGCCGGCGGCCAGGCGCTGCTTCAGCTCATCAAAGGCGATGATGTCGTCGACGTCACCCGAACGGGCGGCGTGAAGAGGAGAGGCAACCGTCGTCTCCCACTCCTCACGAAGGGCGAGGCGGGCGGCCCGGGGGTCGGATGCAGCCTTAAGGCGCTCGTCCCAAACGAATTCCACCGCAGTCTCGGTGGGGAGCACGCTGATGACAGCGGAATCCAGCGCAAAGACCAGATCGGCGCCAAGCTGCTTGGAGCCGAGAAGGGTGAAGGCAGAGCCGTAGGCCTTGCCGACCACGGCGGTCACCTTGGCAGAGGGGCAAGCCAGGTAAGCGCTTACCAACCGTGCCAGATTTTCGGCGTAGCATCCGCATTCCTTGCCGCCCAGTCCCTCGGTGTTGACCAGCGTGAGGACCGGGATCCCAAAGCGTCCCAGCACGTCCACAAAGCGGGCAGCCTTACGGGCGGCCTTGGCGGTGAGCTTGCCTTGCTCGACGGCGGGCTGGTTGGCCACGGTGCCGACCACGCGGCCGTTCAATTCCAGGAAGGCGCAGACCATCTCGGGGGCAGCGTCGGCGGCCAGCTCCAGATAGCGGCCGTCGTCGGCCAAGGCAGTCAGCAGCTCCTTGACGTCTGCGCCGGAGGCAACCAGCGCTTCCACGTTCTCTACGGGCGTGTTGATGTCCTCACGGGCAAGGGAATAAACCGTGCCCTCGGTGCTGTTGGAGGGAAGGTAGTTCAGTAAGCGACGGGCCGCGGCGGTCAGCTCCTCGGCAGGAACGGTAAGGTCTGCCTTGGTGGCGGGACGATCGGCGTCGTCTGCATGGGGCAGGACGTAGCGCCTGGCGGCGTCCTTGTCGGCTACCGTAAAATCAAACAGCTCGGAAAGGACGGCGGAGGCGCCGCCGCAGGTTCCGGCGATCACCGCGATCTGCGGGATCACGTTCTTGGCCTGATTGACCTTTGCCATGACGGCGCCGTAGGCCGACAGGCAGTCGATGCCCTCCGAAAGCTTGGCACCGGCGCCGGAGAACAGTCCCACCACGGGGGCCTTGGCGCGGATGGCAGCGTCGTACAGAGCGCAGATCTTCTTGCCGTGGGCGGCGGTAAAGGCGGCGCGGCCATTGTCGTAATCCTGCACGAAGGCAAAGACGGGACGGCCGTCGACGGCTCCGCAGCCGGTGACGACGCCCTCAAAGGCGCCGCCTTCGGCGGTATTCTTGACGTAAGTGCCGATCTCAAGGAAGGTTCCCTCGTCAAAAAGGCCGGCAAGAAAGCTTCTTGCGGAAGCGGCGGACGAGGCGATCTCCTCCCGCAGCGAGGCGGCAGACGTATCGCGGTTAACCATGTAAATTCCTCCAATATGTCACAGTTTTAGAGTACTTCAAACATTTCCCCATTATAAAATATATTGTATAACAAAGTTGTGTCCATTCTATGAACAAGTGAAACTTTTCCTTCATTTTTCGCCCTTTTTTGCAGCGGAATTTGATTTGTAAAAAAATCGAAAAATCCTCTTGACAAACCGGGAAGGATGTGTTATAATATCCCTCGCACCGAAACGTGCAAAGCCAATACGCGGGCATGGCGGAATTGGCAGACGCGCTAGATTCAGGTTCTAGTGAAAGCAATTTCATGAAGGTTCAAGTCCTTTTGCCCGCACCACGAAAGAAACCCTAAATGTCTACCAGACATTTAGGGTTTCTTTTATGCAAAAATTGTGGTACTTTATGCATTTCTTCGATAAAGAGCGCCAAAACGTACCAAAATCGAGCTAAAAACGTCAAAATTACGCGCCGGAGCACCTTTTTCAAGGTGTTTCGGCGCTATTTTTATGCTTTTACACTCCGTTATGCCGGTCTTAGCTGCCTTTCGATCCGTGTTATCTATGAACAGCAAGGCAACACGCTGGCCGTAGAATACTGGCTCAACCAGTTCCAAGACGAAACGGAGCGACAGGATGAAGCAGCAGCGGAACCGACAGTGATCAAAACGCTGGTAGAGAAGATGGTTATAAACAACGTCGAAAAAACGGTGGACATCCACTTCAAATGCGGAGTGGTGATCAGAGAAGTGTTGAACTAAATGGAGGTCGTCATGAAAATAATTAGAAACGCCATACGCTGCAATATCTGCGGCGACGAAATCGAATCAAGAACTCGTCACGAAATGGTATCATGCAGCTGCGGTGCCTGCTATGTGGACGGTGGGCATGATTACTTGCGACGCGCCAGCAAGGATAAGGGCTGCTTCACCGATATCTCGGTGGGGTGGAATTCGAAGATTTCGACCAGGAAAAATGACAAACACCCTCGGCAGCCAGAACGGTTGTCGAGGGTGCTTTTTTCTATCTATTCAACGCTAAAATGCGATAGCATCGTATTTTAGCGTCAGAAAATAAGCTGCTGGTGTACAAATGTGCGCTCTTTGCTCTCCTGTGCATAGGGGCTTGTACATTTGGTCATTGTCTGGCAACGAAGAAAGCACCCAACAGGGTGCTTTTTTGTTGCTGAATGACAGGGACTGGAAGGGCGGGTGTTTGCCACTGCTCCTGCCCGCAGGCAGGGCAAAGGGACTTGAAGCGCGTTTCGATGTGCAAAACCACACGTCACATATTGCATGTTTTTCCTTTTTCTTGCTTTTTCTTAAGATCTCTGCTATAATAGTTGCATACGAAACGGTTGCAAGAGCAACGATTACAAAGCGAGAGGTACTCGATGGCGAAATTTATGAAGATGCTCAACAACATCAGCCGCTCCCAGGCGATTTATCGCCAGAGCAGGATCGCGGTCACCGATCTGCAAACGGGGCATTACGCCTTCGTTTTGGCGATCTGCCGCGGGCCGGGACGCTCCCAGGAGGAGCTGGCACGGGAGCTATGCTTAAATAAAAGCACCGTGGCGCGGAACCTGACCTGCCTTGAGGAAAACGGATACGTATGCAGGCGTCCTCATCCCCGGGACAAGCGGTTGGTGTCGGTCTATCCGACTGAAAAGATGCTGGCCGTCTTTCCTCAGATCCGACAGGTATCGGGGGAATGGATGGCGCTTCTCTCCGAGGGGATCCCCGAGGAGGAGATGGCGGTGTTCGATTCGGTCTTAACCCGCATGCAGGCGCGGGCGGGAGAGCTGGCGGGGAGGCAAGAGGAAGAGACATGAAGTGGGTCCTGACGTATTTACGGCCGCTTCGTTCCCGCATTGCCGTCGGAACGTCGGTCAAGATCATCGGCACGCTGACCGAGCTGATGATCCCCTTTTTGCTTTCGTACATTCTGGAGCACGTGATCGTCCGCAACAAGGTGGGAGAGATCCTGCTGTTCGGCGGGCTGATGGCCGCCTGCGCCGTGATCGCCTGCATCGGCAACATCGTGGCCAACCGGATGGCCGCGAAGACCACCATGCTGTTCTCCGCCGAGATGCGGCGGAAGCTGTTTTTCAAAACCCTGAGCCTCTCGGCCGAAAGCACCGATCGCTTTACCGTCCCCTCCCTTGAGGCCAGGATCACCTCCGATACCTACAACGTGCAAAACTTTGTCGGCATGATGCAGCGCATGGGCATTCGCGCCCCGATCCTGCTGTTGGGCGGGACGGCCATTACCATGGTGATGGACAGTAAGCTGGCTCTCGTGATGCTGGCCACGCTGCCCCTGATCTTTGTGGTGGTGTACGGAGTTTCCCGCATGGGCGTACCGCTGTATGCGGGGGTCCAGCGGTCGGTTGACGGCATGGTCAGGGTGGTTCGGGAGGACGCCCAGGGCATTCGCGTCATCAAGGCCCTCTCCAAGGTGGACTACGAGAACCGTCGCTACGACAAGGCCAATCGGGCCCTGAAGCAAAACGAGACCAAGGCGGGCGTGATCATGGGGGTGGTCAATCCCATCATGACGCTGCTGATGAACCTGGGGATCGTGGCGGTCATTGCCGTCAGTGCCTATTTCGTGGCCAACGGCAGCTCCTCCGCCACTACCGTCATCGCGTTCATGCAGTATTTTACGCTGATCTCCATGGCCATGATGTCGCTATCGCGTATGTTCGTCATGTATACCAAGTGCGCCGCTTCTGCCGGCCGTATCGCCCTTGTGATGGAAAAGGAGGACGAGCTTACGGTTTGTGAGGACGACGGAAAGGGCGATCCGTCTTACCACGTATCCTTCGAGCAGGTCAGCTTTTCCTATCTGGGAAAAAGAAAGGACCTGCGGGACATTTCCTTCTCCCTCAAAAAGGGAGAGACGCTGGGTATCATCGGCGCCACGGGAAGCGGAAAATCCACGATTTTGCGGCTATTGATGCGCTTCTACGACGCCGATTCCGGGAGGATCCGTATTCGCGGTAAGGACGTGCGCTCCTATACCAAGGACGAGCTGACCTCCCTGTTCGGCGTGGTCTTTCAGAACGACTTCCTGTATGCCGACACGATTGAGGAGAATATCCGCTTCGGGCGGGAGATTTCGACGGAGGATATAGCGGAGGCAGCCAAGGTGGCCCAGGCTCACGAATTTATCACCGCCTTTCCCGACGGCTACGCCCACGAGGTTACGGCGGGCGGCACCAACCTGTCGGGCGGGCAGCGGCAGCGCTTGCTCATCTCCCGCGCCGTGGCGGGCCGTCCCGAGATCCTGATCCTCGACGATTCCTCCTCGGCGCTTGACTACCGGACCGACGCCAACCTGCGCCGAGCCCTTTCAGAATCGTTTCCCGACACGACGGTGATCACCGTGGCCCAGCGTGTCAGCTCGGTCAAAAGCTGCGACCTCATCCTGGTGGTGGAGGAGGGCGCCATCCTTGGCTGCGGCAAGCACGAGGAGCTGATGGCAAGCTGCCCCGAATACAAAGAGATCAGCGACTCGCAGATGGGAGGTGCTTTCCTTGACGGCTAATCCTTCACAAGCCAAGGGCGAAAAAAGCAAAAAGGGCATCTTCCTCCGACTCAGCAAATACGTCCTGGGGCAGTGGCCGCTGTTTACCGTGGCCCTGGCGCTGACCCTTGCGGCCAATCAGCTCTCCCTCCTCGGACCCCGCTACTCGGGAGCCGCCATCGATGCCATCGAGCTTGCGGGCGGGGTGGACTTTTCCGCCGTTTGGACAAACGTGGGGTATATGATCGCCTGCTACGTGATCTCTGCTCTTTTGTCCTATCTTCTCTCGGTGATCATGATCCATTTGAGCCAGCGGATCATTTACAAAATGCGAAAGCAGGTCTTTGAGAAGCTGACGACACTCCCTGTTCACTTTTTTGATACCAACGCCACGGGAGACATCATCAGCCATCTGTCTTACGACATTGATACCATCAACAGCACCCTTTCCCACGACCTGATCCAGGTGATGACCAGTGCTTATACGGTGATCGGATCGCTTCTGTTTATGTGGCGGATCTCAAGGCCGATGATCGTGATCTTCGCCTTGACCGTGCCGGTTTCGGTGCTCTTTACCCGCTATCGCTCCAAGGTCGTTCGCCCGCTGTTCCGAAAGAGAGCTAAAAAATACGGTGAGCTGAACGGCTTTGCGGAGGAAATGCTGACCGGCTCCCGCACCATCGCTGCCTACGGTCGGCAGGAGGAGATCTCCTCCCGCTTCAACCGCATCAACGACCTGGCCATGGACGCCTTCTACGGCGCCGAGTACCACGGAGCCTTGCTGTTCCCGGTGATCAATCTCATCAACAACGTCTCGCTTACCCTGGTTGCCGTGCTGGGCGGGATCCTGTATATGTACTCGCAAAACGGCACCATTCTGGCCGCCTCCGCCTTTTATATCACTCTGGGGGGCGTGGCACAGTTCGTGCAGTATTCCAGGAAATTTGCCGGGCCCATCAACGAGTTTTCCAACATTCTTCACGAGTTTCAATCGGCCTTTTCGGCGGCGGAGCGCGTCTTTGCCATTCTGGACGAGGAGCCCGAGAGGGCAGATCTCCCCGACGCCAAGGCCTTTCCCGAGGTTCAGGGTGACGTGTGCTTTGACGACGTTACCTTTGGCTATACCGAGGATAAAACGGTGCTGCGGAACCTCTCGGTTCACGCCATGAAGGGCAAAACGGTGGCGATCGTTGGCCCGACGGGAGCAGGAAAGACCACGATCATCAATCTGCTGATGCGCTTCTACGATCCCCAAAGCGGTCAGATCCGCATGGACGGCATTCCGTCGGAGGAGCTGAAGCGGCGGGACCTGCGGCTGGCCTTCACCATGGTTCTGCAGGATACCTGGCTGTTCTGCGGAACGATATACGATAACATCGTATACGGCAGAGAGGATGCCACCCCCGAGGAGGTCTACGCGGCGGCAAGGTCGGCGGGGATCGCCTCGTACATCGAAGGCTTGCCCGACGGCTACGATACCCTGCTGTCCGATGACGGCGTGAACATCTCCAAGGGGCAGAAGCAGATGATCACCATTGCCCGTGCCTTCCTGTCCCGTGCGCCGATCCTCATTCTCGACGAGGCTACCTCCAACGTGGACTCCCGTACCGAGATCCGGATACAGAACGCCATGACCGAGCTGATGAAGAATAAAACCTGTTTTATCATTGCTCACCGTCTCTCCACGGTGCAGAACGCCGATACCATTCTGGTGGTGAAGGACGGTGCCATCATCGAGCAGGGCTGTCACGAGGAGCTGATCCGCCGTGAAGGCTTCTACCATTCGCTCTATTACTCCCAGTTCACCTGATCGAAGAGAAAACCCCCGTCCCCCGACCGCAGAAGGCGGTCGGGGGACGGGGGTTTTTGGGGGGGTGACGTATCCGTCGAAGGGGTGACGGCGGCTTGCGGTATCTTACGCCGCAGGAGATGCCTTTTCAATGCGTACCAGCTCCACCGTCATGTCGTCGCTGCGCTGGTTTTTCTCCTTGGCGGTATCTAAAATCCGACGGGCGATGCCCGACAGGGAATCGGAGGGGTTGGTATGCTCCGAGAGGTGCTCAAGGAGCCAGACGCTGTCCTCAAAGCTTTGGCTGACGCCGTCGCTGATCATGACCACCAGATCCCCCGGTTGGAGGGTGAAGCGGATCTCCTCGGCGTTCATCTCACGGGTGATGCCGATGGGGAGGGAGGAGGAGGCCAGCTTAAAGAGTTTTCCGTCCCGCAGGATATAGGAGGCGGCGGCTCCGCTTTTGACGAAGGAGGCCTCCCCCGAGAGAAGATCGATCTCCAAGAGGTCTACCGTGGCAAAGCACTCCAGATTTTTGTTGCGGATGAAGTTGTTCAGCATCTTGAGAACCGTCTGCTTCCGATTACCTGCCGACAGGAGCTTTTCGAGGAAAATGCAGGTGATCCGTGAGGTGACGGCGGCGTCGGCGCCGCTTCCCATGCCGTCGCTGACGAGGGAGTAGAAATATCCCTCGCGGTTTTCAAACACCACGGCGCTATCACCGTTGATGGCTTCGTTCTCCTTCCGCATGGAGGCTCGGGCGCTTTCGCAGGCAATGACGGGAGAGGAGGTAGCGGTCATGGTAACGTATCGGTTTTCAATGCGGAACTCGGGAAGGGAGAGGGGCACGCCGCAGGCATGGGAGAAGCGGCGGCGCAGCTCGTCGGCCGACAGCTTGAGGCCTGCCGTCTCCACTCCGCCCGCCACCAGCGTTTTGCGGCGGGAGCCGAAGACGGCCACGTTGTTCCAGAGCATTCCCATCTCGGTGGCTGCCCGGCGGGCGCGGGCGGTCATTTCCTCGTCGAGACGGAAGTCCTCGGCGTGCTCCTCGGTGGCTACCGTCAGAAGGGAGGCCAGGGCCTCGTAATCGAGGGCAAAGACCTCGGTCTTGTTTTGCTTGGCGGCGTCCTCCAGGAGGCGGGCGTGGCGCAGCTGAATGGCCGACAGGATCTTGGGGGCGTGGGGACAGCGGTCACGAAAATCGGCGGGGAGCTCCTCGGGCTTGGCGGTACCCCGCTTGGCAATGGCGGCGGCCAGCTTGTTTAAGACGTCAGCGGTGCGGTCGTACTCCTGCCCCCAGCAGACGCCGTTCCGGCGGCAGCTGGCGCAATGGCTCTGAAAGCAATCCTCGCAAAGCCGTCTGACCTCGTGGGTACCGGGGGTGGCAAAGCGGTTGGAGAGGGCGTAAAAGACTCCCGCAAGGGAGGACATGGCCTCCGAAAGGGAGGTGAGCCGCGCCCTTGTCATCTCCTCCCGACGGGTGCCGATGACCGCCGCTACCGCCGCATCCTCCGGGAGGGGGGTCTCGGTGCCGAGGACGGGCAGACGGGTCAGGAGCCCCAGCCGCGCGGCAGGCAGGTACAGGGCCCCTCCCCACAGAAGAGAGGGAAGGGTGAAGACCATACCGCCAAGGCCCTCGGTGCAGGCCGAGAAGACCCCTCCCGTGCCTACGGCGGTCAGAAGGGGAAGAATGAGCCCTCTTCCCTTCAGGGTACCCGCCGCAAGACCGCAGAGAGCCAGCATGGGGGAATAGGTCGCGCCGCAGGCAAGACCTCCGATAAGCCCTGCCAGACAGCCCGCCGAGGAGCCCCCCGAGGATGCCAGGGCCATGGTCAGAAGAAAGGCCGTCATGACGTGGGGGGAAAACCCGAAAAAGGAAAAGCTTCCCATGGCCAGCACCAGGGCGTAGAGAAAGGTCAGCTGTCCCGCCTTTTGGCGGTGGGGCGACAGCGTCCCACCCTCGGTGATACCGGTCAGAAGATAGACGGCGGCGGGCAGGGCGGCCATCAGAAAGAAGGCGTCCCAAAGACTGCTTTTTTGAAACCCGCCGCCGATGATGCCGTAGAGGCCTGCGGTAAAGCCGCCGGCCGCCGCGATGACCATGCGGATCGGCAGCGGCTCACGGAAGCACTTGCCCCGCTTGCCGCTTAACAGACGGCCCACCAGATACCGAAGCAGAAAGCAGAGGGCGGAGGTCACCCCCCACAGCATACTGCTCCCTCCCGTTAAGGAGGAGAGGAGTAGGCCGATCAGGAGATAGGTGACGCGGCTTCCGGCGGCGCAGAGCAACGCAAGACCGAATGGGTACGCTCCCCCTACCGTCTCCCCTCTTGCCAGTAGAAAGGCGGCTCCGCCGCAGAGGATTCCTTGTCCCGTCTCCCGCAGGAGACGTCGGAGGGAGAGGGGCTTGTCCTCCTTTGTTTGTATGTAGTGCCCGAGCCATGCTTCCAGGCCCTTTTCCATCTTGCTCCCCCAGCCGCGGAGCTTTTTTGTGATTTCCATGTCCTGCATATTGCATCGTCCTTTCCGTCGTAAAGAGTCGTAGTAACATTGTACCGCAAACGGGATGCGCAGGCTGTCGAAGGGCGGACGGCGTTTTTTGACGAGAGGAGAGGACTTTCGGCGGCTTCGGTTTTTTCGTCCGAAAACGCTGGCCGAACAGGGGCAAATGAGGGGCGGCGTCGGTTTTTTCGACGAACGGTTTTTTTGCCTCTCACAACATATCGTGTATAAATCGAGGCCTCCGGGCATATGCTGTGGCGGAGAAGGGCCGCCTGCCGGGGCGTCGGGGACGAAAACCCATGGGCAGGACGGTGTTTTTTGTAAAAAAGCCGAGGTTTTGAAAACTTTTTGCGGAATCTCCCTTGCATCACAAGGTAGATTCTGCTATAATAATCAAAGAACGCCCCGATCGCAAGGATCGACCGCCGTTTGACGGCAGGAAAGGACAATCGTTATGGACAAGAAGAGAAAAAAGAGATTCGGAGATCGCTCCGACGGATGGAGACTGCGGGGCATCGATCCCTACGACGCCGTTTCTCCTTATATTATGGTGGAGCGCTGCGATGCGCAGAACTATTTTAACGACAAGTTTGAGATCACGGCGGCCGAAAAGTACGTAAAGGAAAAGCATGCCCAGGGCTACAAGAATTTCGGTCTTATGCACGTTATGCTGGCGGCCTATATCCGTACCATGTCCCAGAAGCCCTACCTGAACCGCTTCCTGTCGGGGCAAAAGGTTTACGCCCGCAATACCATTCAGGTGAACATGGCGGTCAAAAAGGAACTGGTGGCCGACGAGACCAATACCGTCATCAAGGTCTTCTTTGAGCCGACCGATACGGCTGTGGACGTGTATCAGAAGTTTACCAAGACCTACGAGGATGCCTTCGCCGTGGAGGAAAATGCTTTCGATGGCGTAGCAAGAATCCTGAGCTACATCCCGGGCGTGATCAAGAAGTTCGTGGTTTGGTTCTTGAAGCTGCTGGACTACTTCGGTCTGCTCCCCAAGGCGCTGCTCAACGTCAGTCCCTTCCACGGCTCTATGTTTATCACCTCCATGGGATCGCTGGGTATCCCTCCCATCTATCACCATCTCTATAATTTCGGTAACGTGCCGGTCTTCATCGCCTTCGGCGCCAAGCGCTTGGCTTATGAGCTGAATTCCGATTTCGAGCCGGTTCGCCGCCGCTATATCGATTACGCGGTAGTGGTGGACGAGCGTATCTGCGATGGCTTTGCCTATGCGGCTGCCTTTAAGCTGTTCCGCCGCTACATGGCCGACCCCACGCTCCTGGATCTGCCTCCCGAAACGGTGGTCGAGGACGGTGACATCGATCCCAAACCCAAAAAGAAGAAGGAAAAGAAGACCAAAACCGAAGCTCCCAAGGCGGAGTAAGCGGAGACGGCTTGTCGATTTGCGTGGCGGGGCCCGAGTCTCCTTCGGGCCTCGCTTCTCACTCTCACCGGGCTCCCCGATTATGACACGGGGCGTCCACCATTTTGATGAAATCACCTTGCGAAGCAGACCTTCGCCGGAAAGGATCCATTATGAAAAAAGGCACGATATGCGTACAGGGCGGCTACACCCCCGGAAACGGTGAGCCCAGACAGATCCCGATCGTTCAAAGCACAACCTTCAAATACGCCACCGGCGAAGCCATGGGTAAGCTCTTTGACCTGGAGGCCTCGGGGTACTTCTATTCCCGACTCCAGAACCCCACCTGTGACACCGTGGCGGCGAAGATCTGTGAGCTGGAGGGAGGTACCGCCGCCATGCTTACCTCCTCGGGACAGGCCGCTTCCTTCTATTCGATCTTTAATATCGCCTCTTGCGGCGACCACGTCGTTTCGTCGGCTTCCATCTACGGCGGCACCTACAATCTGTTTGCCGTCACCATGAAGCGGATGGGCATTGAGTTTACCTTCGTGTCCCCCGACTGCTCCCGCGAGGAGCTGGACGCCGCCTTCCGTCCCAACACCAAGGCCGTCTTTGGCGAGACCATCGCCAATCCCGCTCTGACCGTGCTGGATATTGAGAAGTTCGCCGATGCGGCTCATGCTCACGGTGTTCCGCTTATTGTGGACAATACCTTCGCAACCCCCGTCAACTGCCGTCCCTTCGAGTTTGGGGCCGACATCGTCACTCACTCGACCACCAAGTATATGGACGGCCACGGCGCCGCCGTAGGCGGATGTATCGTGGATTCCGGCAAGTTTGACTGGACTAAGTATCCCGACAAGTTCCCGGGGCTCTGCACTCCCGATGACAGCTATCACGGCGTGACCTATACCGAGCGCTTTGGTCTTGCCGGTGCCTACATTACCAAGGCTACCGCACAGCTTATGCGTGACTTCGGCTCGGTGCAGTCGCCTCAGGACGCCTTCCTTCTCAATCTGGGACTGGAATCACTCCACGTTCGTATGAAGCGTCACTGCGAGAACGGCGAAAAGGTTGCCGCCTTCCTGGAAAAGCATGAAAAGATCGCTTGGGTCAACTATCCCAAGCTTCCCTCCAGTCCGTACTATGCGCTGGCCGAGAAGTATCTGCCCAACGGTGCCTGCGGTGTCGTTTCCTTCGGCGTCAAGGGCGGACGGGACGCGGCTCAAAGGTTTATGGGTAAGCTGAAGATTGCTGCCATCGAGACCCACGTGGCTGACGCCCGCTCTTGCTGTCTGCATCCCGCCAGCACCACCCACCGTCAGATGAGCGACGAGGAGCTGGCCGCCGCCGGCGTTCCTGCGGATCTGGTGCGGTTCTCCTGCGGTATCGAGGATGCCGAGGATCTGATTGCCGATATTGCACAGGCGCTTGAGGATTGATTATTGTTTTTGATTTCTTCTGATTGATTTATATTTCTTCTGATTGATAGAGGAAGTTACTTCGAGAATGTGTTTTTTTCGCATTTCTTTTTCTCGAAAAAGAAACGCTCGCAAAGAAAAAGGACTTACCCCTTTTCCCGAAAAGGGGTAAGCCCCCAAAAGGGGCTTCTACAACCACGAAGCTTGACCTAAACGGGTTCGGTCGCCGACGGCAAAGCCGTCTGAGCGACAAGCAGATGGGGATGCGGAGGTCACTGCAACCACGAAGCTTGACCTAAACGGGTTCGGTCGCCGACGGCAAAGCCGTCTGAGCGACGTGCAGACGGGGATGCGGAGGTCACTACAACCGCGAAGCGTAACCCAAACGGTCTCGGTCGCCGACGGCAAGGCCGTCTGAGCGACGTGCAGATGGGGATGCGGAAGGTGTGTAAGCTCCCCTGCGATCCTGATGCTTTTCCAAACGCCGCCGAAAAACTTTGCCGTATGTCTCTTGGCCAATCCCTTGTCAAACCGCCGAGCCAGCCGTGCGCGTTTTGGATCTCTTTCCCTTTTGCTTTTACAAAGCCAAACCGCCGAGCCGGCCGTGCGCTGAACGCGCACAGGCGAGGCGTGAAGCTTCTTCTTTTTGATTCTAAAACTTTTTCTTCAAAGAAGAAGAAAAAGTTTTAGCGCCTTCTTTGGGCACCTTTCTTTGCGGAAAGAAAGGTGCGAAAGAAAACCCCGATTCGAAGAATCATCATCTCCACGCGCAAAGAAAAAAACCATGTACAGTCACTTCCTCTAACGATTCGAACCAACTAACACCCCAAAAAGAAAAAAGGACACTCACTATGCCCATTAAAATTCCCAACCATCTCCCCGCCGCTGACGTACTGCTACGGGAAAACATCTTCGTCATGAACGAGACGAGGGCCTCGACACAGGACATCCGTCCTCTGCAGATCCTCATTCTCAACCTCATGCCCAAAAAGATCGAAACCGAAACGCAGCTTACCCGTCTTCTCGGCAATACGCCCCTTCAGGTGGAAATGGAGCTGATCCATACCGAGAGCTACGAGTCGAAAAACGTCACCCGCGATCACCTTCTGAAATTCTATAAGACCTTCCCCGAGGTCAAGGACCGCAACTTCGACGGTCTTATCATCACCGGCGCACCGGTGGAGCAGATGCCCTTTGAAGAGGTGGAATACTGGGAAGAGCTTTGTGAGATCATGGAGTGGAGCAAGACTCACGTTCACAGCACCTTCCATATCTGCTGGGGCGCGCAGGCGGGACTCTATTACCATTTTGGTGTTCCGAAGTATCCCCTTGCAGAGAAGCTTTCGGGCGTCTATCCCCATACGGCTGACTATAAAAACTCCATGCTCCTGCGGGGCTTCGACGACGTGTTCCCCGTGCCCCAGTCCCGTCATACCACCGTAAGGCGTGAGGACATCGAAAAGGTACCGGCCTTAAAGATCCTTGCCTCCTCCGAGGAGGGCGGTGTTTACGCCATCTCCACCAAGAACGGTAAGCAGATCTTCATTACCGGACATTCGGAATACGACGCCAACACCTTGGCAGACGAGTATCACCGCGACCTGGGGCAGGGAAAGAACCCCCACATTCCCGTGAACTATTTCCCCGACGACGATCCCACGAAGCCGCCGCTCGTTACCTGGCGTTCCCACGCCAATCTGCTGTATTCCAACTGGCTGAACTATTTCGTCTATCAGACCACGCCCTTTGATCTTTCCAATCTCAATAAGGAATAAAACGGGCGCAACGGAAAAACCAAGGGTATTGCTGCGGCAATACCCTTTTTTGAGAGGAAGACACCATGCCGAAACGAGAACTGAAGATGTTGAGCGCCAAGCTGACCGATGAAGCGCTGAGTCTCTGCCGCGCAGGGGAGGGCCACGAGGCGGTCAAGGACCAGCTGCGCTTTGCCGCGGCGGGCGTGGAAACCCACGTGCGGGAGGCTATCGAGCATCAAACCGGCCGGGTAGCGATCGCCGAGCTGAAGGCCGCCGAAAAGGACTGCCGCGAGACGTCCTACTGGCTTTCCCTCCTGACAAGAAACGGCATTTTACCGAAGGCCGAAGGGGAGGGAGTCGGCCTCCTCTGCCAAAAGCTGCAGCGCCGGCTTGGCGGTGCCATCCGCGAGCGGGAGGCACGGCTTGCCGAACGGACGGAGCGCCCTTCCACCGAGGTAACGATTCCCACCACCCGCCTGCTCCTGCGGAGCTTCAGCGGGCGGTACGCCGTTTCGCTGCCCACCCTGGTAGCAGAGGAGGAGCGGCGCCTTGTGGGGCTGACCTGCCGTGACCGCGAGGAGGCGCTGAGGCAGATCCGTCTTTGGCAGGAGAGGGATGAGATGCTGGCGGTCCTTCGACAAAGGGACGGTCGGTTCGTGGGATTTGTGGGACTGATGACGGAGGCCCATCCCCACATTCGCCGCCTGACGGTGGCGATTGCCGGCGATGCCCGCCTTCGCGGCTACGGCACCGAGGCCGTCCGAGGCGCGCTGTCCTACGGCTTTTCCAAGCTGGGCATGACGGTCGCCGTCGCAACGCTTCACCGTGAGGAAGCGGTGATGCGGAAAATTCTCACTCATTGTGGCTTCCGGGAGGAAGGGATTCTTCGGGGTGCCGCCGAGGACGGCGGAGATCTGCTCCGTCTGTCCTGCTTGAAGGGGGAGTGGCAATCATAACAACAGTGCCGCACGGTTTCGTGCGGCACTTGCTTTTGATGGGAAGGAGCCTTTTGCGGCGCCTTCCTTTTTTTGAGGTGTCGGTTGCCTCTGTCCTACGGCAGCGTCGTTACCGACGAGAGGCTGACGCCCGTATAGTAGTGAGTCAGGATTTCACGGTAATCGGATCCGCCGATGGCCATGGCGTTGGCACCGTATTGGCTCATGCCAACGCCGTGTCCGTGGCCGTGAATGGTAAAGAGCCAGCCCTCGTCGGTCTTCTGGTATTCGAAATCACAGGAACGGAAGCCCAAAAGAGAGCGGAGCTTTTTGGCCTTTAAGCCCTTCGTTCCGTAAAAAAGATAGGCCTGGCGCCCCGTGTCGTTCTTTTCGGAGGTCAGCCTGCCAGCCACGCCTACCGTGACTTCAATGGCAGAGGAGGAGGCAAAGAGGGCCTTCATCTCCCCTTCGGTAACGGCGACGGTGCTGACGCTGTCCTCCTCGGGGGTGGAGACCGATACCAGGTACGGAAGCTTTCCGCCCCATACGTTTTTCGAGGATTCGGTGTACTGCCACGATCGTGCGTGAAAGAGGGCCAGGGCAGGCTTATCCTTGTACGTAATGATCTCTCCCGCCGTGGCATCCACCGCCTCGCGGATCTTTTTGGTGATGCGGCCTGCGGTGTTCTTTCCGTACTTGGCTACCAGCTCCTCTTGGGTTACGTAGGCGGCGCAATGGGCATAGCTGGTGCAGACGTCGGCCCCTCCCTCGTGGGTGAGGCCGTTTTCCATTTTATAGAGGCAGTAGCTCCTGGCCGCCACCGCCTGGGCCTTCAGGGCCTCGGTATGAAAGGTATAGGGCATCTCCGCCGCCACCACGCAGGCAATGTAGTCCTCCAGGGGCATTTCGGTGCTTTCCCCCGTGGCGGCGTCCAGAACGGTGACCGTCAAGGGGGCGTCGGGAGGCGGCTCCTCCTCCGATGGCTCCGATCCCGTGCCGACCGAGGGGCTTTCTATGGGAGGGAGGGTGTCGACGTAGATGATCTGGGTGTCAGGGGGCTTGCCGGCCTCGCCTCCCCGACCGCGGTAGGTGGCCTCCGATACCAAGGGAACGGCGATCATAAACAGGCAGGCGGCAAGACAGCAAAACAGCGAGAGTCTCATGCGAAAATCCATATACGTATCCTTTCTCTTTCGGGTTCCTGGTTAGACGGCGTGATTTCTTCCTGTCACGGAGTCGTTCTATGTATATGCAGGGGAGGCGGTTTTTTTGCTTGCCTCCTCTTTTTTTGGCCCCTGTGTAACAAATTGTGCAAAATGGTAAAAAATGGAAGCGAAAGTTTGTTCACTATTTTTAACTGGAAATACTTGCTAAATTTTCCAAAATATGGTATTCTATTGTCACAATAAAAAAACGGAGCGTATCGAAAAATGGAACAGAACATCAAAATACTGATCGCCGACGAAAATTCTGACTTCCGTCGGAGCTGTCGGTCGAATCTCGCAAGCTTAGGGTATAAGGTCATCGAGGAGGCCGTCAACGGCGAGGACGCCCTCTACAAGATCGACAAGTGCCACCCCGACGTGGTGCTCACCGACGTGTGGCTCTCCAAGCTGGACTGTACCCAGGTGATCCGCGGCACCCAAATGCTGAATCTTCTCCCCGATAAGCCGCCGGCCTTTATCGTTTACGCGGTGGTCAACAATCCCAATATGTTTGCCGAGGCCACCGAGGCGGGCGCCGAATACTGTATGCTCCGCCCCTTTGATTACAAGCAGCTGGACGAGCGCATCCGCCGCGTCTGCTCGGGACGGAACAGCGGCCGCCGTCCCGCAGGCCAGCCCCGCTCAGCCGACATGGAGACGCAGGTCACGAAGGTCATCCATCAAATCGGTGTTCCTGCTCACATTAAGGGTTATCAGTATCTCCGCACCGCCATCATGATGACCATTGAGGACTCCGATATCATCAATTCGGTGACCAAGATCCTCTATCCCTCGGTAGCGAAAAAGTATGCCACCACCTCCTCCCGCGTGGAGCGCGCCATCCGCCACGCCATTGAGGTGGCGTGGGACAGAGGGGATATTGAAACCCTCAATTCCTATTTCGGCTATACCATTCAGAACAACCGCGGCAAGCCCACCAACAGCGAATTTATCGCCATGATCGCCGACAACCTGCGTTTACAGAACAAGTTGTCGTAAGGGAGAACGGCCTCCGGCGGCTTAAAACCTTTTTTTCGAAAAAGGTTTTAAGAATTCCAAAAAACTTGAACAAAAAACGCCTTCTTCTGCTCATGCAGAAGAAGGCTTTTTGATATGGTCGGGGATCAATGTCCCTGAATATCCCACTCGATGCTGTCGGGATGGCGATCTTTTCAGCGCACGATTCTGCTTTCTCTCGGCACCGTGACCTCCTCGTCCAAGGCCTCCGAGAGAAGGGAGGCGATGCGGTGGAGGGCGGGTGTCTCGCTTCGCCAATCGTAGGCGTAGGTGCCCTCGGAGATGAGCCGCGCGCAATGTTTCAGATAACGCCTTGCCTCGGTGGCAAGCTCGGCATCCTCGTCCTCCAGGAGGGGGATGGCGTATTCGGCGGCGGTGTAGGAGAGGTCGTAGAAGGCGTGAATGTCACAGGTTTCGAGAACGCCGGTTTGATAGAGGATCAGATTGCCCTGGGCGATGCGGGCGTCAAGATCGCAGAAGCCCACCGTGCCGAGGAGCACCGTTCCCGCCACGGCAGAAAGCAGGACGACGTTACATTTCGGCGTGATCTGACGGATCACGAGGAACAGGAACACAAGGCCGAGGAAGATCATAAAGATCGAGGTCAGCACGCGCAGGCGGGTAAAGCCGTACAGGCCGATATAGAGGATCATCTTCCGCAGGGCGGTAGCGATCAGCACCAGGGTAAAGACCGACAGGATCACGTTCAGGATGCGGATGGGAAGAGTCTGTTGCCCCTCTTTTTTCTTGGCAAACAGCGAGGCGGCGGTGATCATGGCCAAATTGATGGCCGACACGGCACAGAGCTGGAAGAAGCCGCTGCGGGCGTATTCGGCGGCGGAGAAGCCTTCGGGCACCAAGCCCGAAAAGGCGTCTACGTAGTAGCCGAGCTGGGAGAAGAAAAAGAGCAGGTAAATGAGGCAGAGGGGCAAGATAGCCGAAACCGTGACGGTGACGGGAACCACCGAGACCGAGGCGGCGATCCGCTTTTGAGAAGCAAGATTCAGGGTGTCCCGTTGCTTGCCCTCCCATCCCGAATAGACGGCGCCGAAGAGGTACATGGACACGGGAATGCTGAACAGGAAGCTGCCGAAGTTCAAAAAGACCTCAACGGGATTCGAGCCGAACAGGAAGGCGCCGATCCGTTTCATCAGATTCCCGAAGGCGGCGTCGGCCTGCCTCAGCAGGGTAATGACGATGGCAGAGGGAATCACGGCGATACCGATGCCCAGCAGGATCAGGCCCAGCTTTCGTCCCGCCTTTTTGTTCTGAAACAGCGAAAAAATGGCGGGGAAAATGCGAATAAAGGAGACGAAGGGCAGAACGAAGACCGCTTTGATCAGATCTAAGGGCATCCCGTCACCGAGAGGGCTGTTCTCGGCATTGGAAAAGGCGTAGAGGTAAAAGAGAAGGAAGGAGACGATCTCAAACAGCGTCGTCACGGTCGTGACCGAGGAAGGGGGACTGACAAGGTAGACGCCCGACAGGAGGGTATTGACCGTCAGCAGCACCACCGCCGCAGGGCGTGGTCGCTTCTTGCTCGGCAGATGGGTGATCAGAAGCACCCCCAGCGAAAAGGTGGCAAACAGCAGAACGTAGAGGAAGGCGGCGTTTCCCGCACGAAGCACCCAACGGCTGAACAGATAGCCAAAGGGGAGGGTAAGGAGGGCAAAGATGCCCTGTGCGGGGGTATAAACGGTTGGAGGCGGCGGACAGGCATAGACGGGCGGGGGATAGGGCGGCATTGGGTTCGGTCGTTGCGTGTCATAAGGGCCTTGGTAATTCATAACGGCTCCTTTCGGTTATGGCTTGGGAAGGGAATCCTCCACGTATTCGAGGATATCCTGTGGCTGACAGCTCAGCTCGCGGCAGATGGCCTCCAGGGTGGAGAAGCGGATGGCTTTTGCCTTGCCGGTCTTGAGGATCGAAAGATTGGCAGGGGTGATCCCTACGCGGTCGGCAAGCTCACCGAGGGAGATCTTGCGCTTGGCCATCATGACATCGAGATTGACGATAATCGGCATGGGATCCTCCTTTCAAATCGTGAAGTCGTTTTCGTTCTTCAGGGCGACGGCTTCCTCGAAGGCGTTCTTGACCACGCGGAGGATCACGCCCATAAAGACGCAGGCAAAGGCAATGAGAAAGGCCAGGAGGATAAACATATCTTCATTCCACAGGACACGGTCCAGCCTGAGACGGAGGACGATGCCTTCTGCAAGGAAGAGCAGTCCTTCGGCGACACAGCACCAGGAGAGCCCCCGCAGGCAGGAAACGTTGGAGGGAATAAAGACCAGATGCTTTCGGATGTGGAAGAGCAGCCGCAGGAGGGCTCCTGCCGCAAGAAAGGCAAACAGCAGCTCGGCATAGGCAAAGAGCATCACGGCAAGGGACGGGGTAACGGTGTGATTGGCAAACCAGAAGCGGGGATAATCGTGAACGGTCACGGCCAGGGCCAGCATCACCGCGATGCAGAGGCAGGTGATGACGATGGAAAGGGTGACGGAGAGGCGTTTGTTGATCTTCAGCATAGGAGAGTCCTTTCAATAACGGGTACTTTGGTACTGTTAGGATAACACAGTTTTTGGCGAATGTCAATAGAAATTTATCGTTTTTCGATAAATATTTTTGAGAAACAATAAAACAGACGGGAATTTCCTGACTTGTGGCGAAACAACAAAAAGCCCCCATCGGCGTTTTTTCTCGCCGATGGGGGAATATGCTTACGCTACCTTCTCGATGATCTTGACGTTAGAGGGCAGGATGCCTGCCTGCTCGTAAACGATCTCCTGGATCTGTGCTACCTGATTGGGAAGCAAAGCCGACGCCGTCTTGACGATCACGTTGCACTTGGCGTCGCTGATGACGGCAATGCACTTTTCAAAGCCCTTGGCGGTGACGAGGTTTTCGATCTTGCCCTCGTCGTCAATGGCGTTGGCGATCTTGGTGATCTCCGACATGGCCACCGACTTGGATTCGTCCAGTGCCTCGGGATTCTCTACCACCAGCTGCAGGACCTCGATGGCCTCATCCCGGGAGCGCTGGCGCTCCACCTGGGCCGAGGCAAAGAAGCTGTCGATTTCATTGACGGCGTCGCCGTCGGCATCGGTGTCGACGCCCTCCACAAAGCCGGCGCCGCCCTGGACGGCGTCGCTGTCGCCTGCCTGACCGCCCGTTTGCTTGGCTCCCTCCGAGAAGAGAGCAATGTTCAGCCATACCGCCCCGCCGATGACCAGCACCGACAGAATAATGACCAGGTTCCGCTTCCCGACCTTTTTCATGAAGTCCTTGGTTTTGGATACGATGAGTGCCGTGTCCGGCTTTTTGAGCTTAAGCATGGAATTTCCTCCCGAACTGTATGTTTGTTTCCAATATATGCGTGCTGGGGCGGGGATATGACTCTATCCCGTTACGTAGACCTTTCCGGCGGAAAGGTCAAAGAGGGCGCAGAGCAGGGAGATGATCTTCTCCTGGGTGATGGGATTGCTGCCCCCTCGGCAGACCACGGCGATGCCGCGAAGCTTGGGGTAGATCAGCCGCACCACGATGGGCTTGCCGTTCTCGTCGGAGAAGACGTATTCCCGCTCGGTCATGGTACTGCCCTCGTACCGCCCGTTCTGGGCGTAGACCGTTTCTCCCGTTTGATCGGGCATAAGGATCACCGATACCCCCGATACCCCGTCCATGCTCTCAAGGAGCTGGCAGACCCGCCGCTCCAAGGCGGCAACGTAGTCGCTTGCCTCGGTAAAGCCCGAGACGGCGGGGTCCTCTGCGGTGGTATCGGAGGCCTCCCCTCCGGTTTCGGTGAAGACGAGGAGAAGCCCTGCCAGGATCCCGATCACCAGCAGCCACGTCCCCTTGGACTGCTTCATTTTTTCGAAAAAGCTACCCATGGCTTTCCTCCTGTACGATGGCTTCGGCGGTCACGGAACAACGGAGCAGAGCGGTAAGATACGCGGCCGCCGCCTCTACCTCCCCCACGCCCTTCAGATGGCCCGAGACGATGGTCACCGCCGAAGGATCGTGGCCGTCCAGCGTCAGCGTAAGAGAGGGGGACGTAACGGCAAAGCGGTAGGATACCTCGTCCTCCAGCTGACGGCAGAGGGCGTCGGCCGTTAGGCGGAGGATGGTCTCTTTTGCCTCATCGCTGTCCACGGGGGCGGAGGAGGGAAGGGAGAAGTCGAAGGAGAGCTCCCTTCCCATCTGCTTGACAAGGGGGGCAAACAGAGCGGCACAAAGAACCAGTGCGGTTACGAAGGTGATCTGCTTTTTCATCTTCCCCTCGGGGGCCAGCAGGTTGACGATGCCGGTGCCGAGGGAAACGGTCATGACGGTAAGAAGAAGGTCTTTCATAAGGTTGAGCTTTGGCTTACGCCGTGACTGCCGAGGTGAAGGCGCCGGTCAAAAGAAGGAAAACCACCGACAGGACCGTCACGGTAGCCAGGGCAAGATCAAGAAGGGCGGAGGCGTCTCGGATGGTCTCCCCCTCCTGCGGGCATCCCAGTATCCCCGCCACGGTGGCGGCGAGGGTAAAGCCGGCGCGTAAAATCAGCAGGCTGATGATGGGAGGGAGGACGAACAGAAGAAGGGATACGGCCACCAGGGTTCCCGCCGAGCTGCGGATGAGAGACAGGGAGGCAAGATAATGGCCGGCGGTTTCGCTTAACGTACTGCCTAAAACGGGAATCATGTTGCCGGAGGCAAATTTGATGCTCCGAAGAAGGACGGTGTCGGCGCTTTTGGCCAGCGTCGACTGATAGGCCATCACCGCCGACAGGGCAGTGCCTACCAGGGTAAGAAGGAAGGTAAAAATGTTTTTGATGCTCCCCACCACCCCCGAAAGATCGGCGTTTTCCGACAGGCGTAAGAAAAGAGATACGATCAGAAACCCGAATCCGATACCGAAAAGGGGCATGAGGATCGACTCGGTCAACTGTTCGACCAAGGTCAGCAGAAGCGTCAGCCAGCTGGCACTGACTGCCGAGGAGGAAACGGTGCCCGAAACGGCGCCGACGGCGGTGGCAAGGGGAAGAAAGCTTTTGGACAGGAGCCCGATGCCCTTCACGGTGTCTACCGCCAGCTGCCATGCGGGCTGAACGGATCGAAAGAGGGACAGGAGGATCGACAATCCCGCCGCAAAGCGGATGGCCTTGCCGGCCGTCTCTCCCGCCGTATCGGAAAAGGCGCGGAGCAGGGCGGCAAGGAAGACGGTGGCGGTGAGAGTGACCAGCGGAGCGACGCTTGCCTTCAGGGTGTCGGTAAAGGACGTTCCCAAAAAGTCAAAGAGAAAGGGTGCATCAAGAACGGAGGTGGCGGTGGGATCTCCCTCCTTCAGCTTCTCCGATAGGCCGTCGGGGAGAGCGTCGGCTACCTCACGGGGGAGGGCGTCGTAATAATCGGCCACCGCCTCCTCGGGAGATGCGGCACGGCAGGGAAGAATGAAGAAGCAAAGCAGCAGGGGAAAAAGCAGAGCGATGCGTTTCATCCCATGACCTCCCGTAGCAGGGCAAGAAGCTCCCGCATCAGGGGAAGGCAGAGAAGCAGGATCTCCAGCTTGCCTGCCAGCTCCAGTCCCCCTGCCAGGGTCTCCTCCCCCATACTGCGGCAGAGATCTCCCGCCAGCTTGACGGTCACGCCGATGCCGAGAGCCTTTAGCATCAATGCTCCGTAGGCGTCAAATCCGGTGCCCGACAGCAGGTGTACCAGCTCCTTTGTGATGGCGGCGTAAGGGGAAAGAAGGGGGGCAAGGAGCAGAAGAAGCCCCGCCGCCACTACCAGGACCGCCTGTCCGGGGTGGCTTTTCTTTAATATGAGGGAAACGGCGGCGGCGATCATGGCCACCCCGCAAAGACGAAGTAAGAGCGTCATAGGCCGAAGATGCTGCGAATGGTGGAGATGAGGCCTCCCAGCTCCTTGACCACCATCAGAAGCACGATCACCACCCCGGCCGCCGACAGAAGCATAGCCTGCTCCTCCCGACCGGCCTTGGTGAGGATCTGGCACAGGACGCTGACGATGAGTCCCACGCCTGCCGCTTTGAGGATCAAACTGATGTCCACGGTCACACCGTCCTTTTCTTTAGGTGATTCGGAAAAACGTGCCCGACCGATCGTGCAGGGCTTTCTCTGCAAGGTCGATTAGAGTAACAGGATCGTTACCATGGCCGCCAGGGCAAAGGAGAGAGCGCGGGACAGACGGATCCTGTCGGCCCCTTCGGTACGAAGGGCGGCGAGGGCCTCCTCCATCGCCGCAAGGCAACGGTCGCAATGGCGGACCTGGTCCTCGGCGTGGCTTTTTCCAAGCTCCGATCCGAAATCGGACAGGAGATCAAGTAGGGGAGGACGAAGCCCCAGGGTATCCTTGTTTTTGGCCAAGGCCAAGAGAAAATCTCCCTGCTTCAGATCCTGGCAGAATCCACAGGCAGCCAGGGCCTCGTCCTCAAAATCGGCGTAGATCAAGGCGAGGGGCTGTCGGAAGCACTCAATGCGGGAACGGATCAGCCGGGCCAGCTTCAAGAAGCCCTCAAAGCGGCTCAGCTCCTCCTTGACGGCTACGGCATACAGCATGCCGCCCCCCACCGTTCCGCCGACGATGAGAAGGATGCCCAGCAGGTGAGTCATATACTGCCTCCTCCCCGGGCTTGTATGTCAAAGAAAAAGCTGCGGCCCTCCCGCTTGATCCCCACGTATTGCCCGAAGACCCCCGCCTCGTCCAGCCGCTTCATGGCGGGGCGACGCAGGAGGGCCTCAAGGGAGGGGGCGTGGGCCGAGGCAATGAGAGGAACGCCGGCATTTTGGGCCGAAAGCACGCTGTCAGCCTCCTCGGCACCCAGCTCATCGCAGAGCAGATACTGGGGGGACATGGTGCGGATGGCCAGCTCCATGGCCATGGCCTTGGGATAGCCCAGATACACGTCGGCGATGGCGTGGCGAAAGGCGTCCTCCCGATACAGCTCCCGACGGGTATCGATGACGGCCACCCGCAGGCGGTGGGGCGGGGAGGAGAGGGTGACGGCCATGTCCCGCAGCAGTGTGGTCTTTCCCTCCCCGGGCGGGGAATAGAGGAGCATCCCCTCGGTGGGGGCGGCCAGAAGCCGACGGCAGAGGGTGGCCGAGGCGCCCTTGACGTTGCGGGGGATACGCAGGCAGATGGAGGTGACGGCCGTTACCTCGCCTCCCGATAAGCTGCCGCAGATACCGGCGCGGCATCCGCCGCCGAGGGGAATAAAGCCCTCCTTCATGACCTCACCGTAGGCGTGGAGAGAGCCGCCGCAAAGCTTGGAAAGGGTTTCGGTCAGCTCCTCAGCGGTCAAGGTCAGCCCCGTGGGGAGATTGCCCTCGGGGGCGGTAACGGTCATGGGACGTCCGGCTCGGAGACGGATCTCGGTGAGGTCGTCGGGACGGTATTTCAGCAGGATCTCCGCCGCGCGGGGCGGCAGATATCCAAGCAGGGAGGAAAGAGGCACGTCGGTTCTCCTTTCGCAGTCCTTTTAAGAGGTGTGGTGATCGCAGTTCCCTTCATTTTATGAGGGGGCGTTACCGATTATGAGCGGAGGCCGCCTCACGGCGGGAGGCGGGACGGAGCTTGCGGACGAGACATAAAATGCGTCTTGGCGGAATGACGCCAAGGACGAGGAGAAGCACCGCGTAGGCCATGGCGGCAAGAGACATCCCCAGCGCCAATGCCATGGCGGGAGAGGCGGGGAGGGGGAGAAGATGGGACAGCAGCCTGACGCCGCTGACAGATCCCACAACGGCGAGGACAGGTAGGGGAATCCTCCGAAAGAAGATGCCCTTGGCTCCCGTCACGGTCACCATGCGGGTGAAGCTGAAGGAGAAGTTGATCAGCTCGCTGAGGAAGATGACGGCGATGTAGCCGTTCAGCCCCAGCCTTGGGACCAAGATCCAGACGGCAAGAACGCTGACGAAGGCGTCGATGATGTTGACCTTCATGGTATAAACCTGCTGACCGAGGCCCTTCAGAATGGAGTCCACGGCGGTGTCCAGGTACATAATGGGGATCAGCGGCGCCATGACGCGGATGTAGAGGGCCGCCTCCTCGCTTTGGTAAATGGCCAGCCCCAGCTCCCGTGAAAAGCCGAGGAGAAGACCCGCCGCGCCGATGCCGTAGATCAGCACCGTGTTCACCACCCGCTCGGCGGTGGCGGCGATCTCTCCCGTCCGACGGTTCTCCTTGGCCTCGGCCAGCTCGGGGATCAGAAGACCCGCGAAGGAATAGAGAAAGGAGGCGGGGAAGAAGATGATGGGCATGGCCATGCCCGTTAGGGTACCGTAGGAGGCCATGGCGGTTTCGTAGGAGACGCCGCTCTTCCGAAGCCCCCGGGGGATCAGCAGATGCTCGATGGCTACCAGACCGGAGCGCAGGAAGGAGCTGAGGGAGACGGGCAGGGTAATGGCGAGAATGCGGGAGAGGATCCCGTCCTCACTTCCTGACGAGCATCGGGGAAGCCCCGCGACGTCCCGACGGCAAAGCAGCGCCACGAGAAGACAGGAGGAAAGGTCGGCTCCCACCGAAGCCGCCACGATGGCAAGGAGGCAGGAGGCCGTCCCACCGTCCCACAGACGGGCGAGCAGCAAGGCGGTCAGGCCAATGCGTACGATCTGCTCAAACACTTGGGCAAAGGCCGACCGCGAGACCCGCCGCACTGCCGTAAAGTATCCGTTCATGGCGGAGGAAAGGGCGATCACGGGAAGGCCCATGGCCAGCACCCGCAAAAGCGGTGCGGCGTCGGGGGCCGAGAGCCAGCTTACCGCCGCCGTCTCCGACAGGAGAAAGAGGACTCCCCCCACAAGGGACGAAACGGTCACGGCGTAGGCGAGGCACCTTCGCAGGACGGCTCGCATTAGGCCCCCCGTCTCCTTTCCCAGCTCCTCTGCCACCAGGCGGGAGACGGCCAGGTTGACGCCGGCGGTGGCCAGGGTAAGGGCGGGCGAGTAGACCGACATGACCAGCTGATAGAGTCCCGTCCCCGCCGCCCCCATCTTGGCCGTCAGGAAGGCGTTGAAGGAGACGCCGACGGTGCGGAGCAAGAGGGATACGGCGCTCAGCAGCAAGCCGTTCAGCACAAACCGTCCTGCACGCTTCAGCGCCATCGCCCCCTTTCGTTTTTTACACTATATGCATGGGCTGTCCGGGACATGCATAAGGGGACTAAATACCGAAAATGAGAGGGCAAGTTGCAAAAAATGCGGTCATTTTGCCGCCGTCCCCCCAAAAACGGCTTGAATTTACAAGTTGAGAGGTAAAAAGCTTCAAAATGTGGGGAAAAAGTATTGACAAACACACGGGGGCTGAGTATAATGGAAATGTATTTTTTCAAAATCAGCCGCCACGGTTGTTGGCGGTGTCCAGGAGGAATTACTTATGGCATTCAAAACCGAATATCTTGCCGGTGTTTACGAAAAGGTGGTTCGCACCAATCCCGGCGAAACCGAGTTCCATCAGACCGTACAAGAGGTCCTCGAGTCCATCGAGCCCGTGATCGAGCAGCGCCCCGATCTTGTCAAGGCCGGCGTCGTGGAGCGCATGGTGGAGCCCGAGCGCACCATCATCTTCCGTGTGCCGTGGGTGGACGATAACGGCAACATGCAGGTCAACCGCGGCTTCCGCGTGCAGTTCAACTCTGCCATCGGCCCCTACAAGGGCGGTCTCCGCTTCCATCCCTCCGTTAACCTCTCCATCATGAAGTTTCTTGGCTTCGAGCAGACCTTCAAGAACTCCCTGACCACCCTTCCCATGGGCGGCGCCAAGGGCGGCTCCGACTTTGATCCCAAGGGCAAGTCCGACGCCGAGGTCATGCGCTTCTGCCAGTCCTTCATGACCGAGCTTCAGAGACATATCGGCCCCGATACCGACGTCCCTGCCGGCGACATCGGCGTTGGCGCCCGCGAGATCGGTTATCTCTTCGGTCAGTATAAGAGACTCCGCAACGAGTTTACCGGTGTGCTCACCGGCAAGGACCGTTCCTGCGGCGGCTCTCTCATTCGTCCCGAGGCTACCGGCTTCGGTGCCGTCTACTACACGGTGGAAATGCTCAAGACCTTTGGTGAGAGCATCCAGGGCAAGACCGTTGCCATTTCGGGCTTCGGTAACGTGGCCTGGGGTACCGCCAAGAAGATTGCCGAGCTGGGCGGTAAGGTAGTCACCATCTCCGGTCCCGACGGCTATATCTACGACGAAGACGGTGTCGTCACCGAGGAGAAGATCAACTTCTTGCTGGAAATGCGTGCCTCCTGCCGTGACAAGGTGCAGGATTATGCCGACAAGTTCGGCGTGCCCTTCTTCCCCGGCGAAAAGCCCTGGGGCGTGAAGGCCGACATTCTCATGCCCTGCGCTACCCAGAACGAGGTCAAGCTGGCCGAGGCCGAGAAGATCGTGGCCAACGGCGTGAAGTACTACGTGGAGGTAGCCAATATGCCTACCACCAACGAGGCTGTGGCTTACCTGAAGAAGAACGGCGTGGTCGTGGCTCCCTCCAAGGCCGTTAACGCCGGCGGCGTGGCAACCTCCGGCCTTGAAATGTCTCAGAACTCCATGCGTTACAGCTGGACCGCCGAGGAGGTCGACGCCAAGCTTCATCAGATCATGAGCTCCATCTACAAGGCTTCCTACGATGCCGCCAAGGAATACGGCATGGAGGGTGACCTGGTAGCAGGCGCTAACATCGCCGGCTTCATCAAGGTGGCCAACGCCATGAAGTGGCAGGGTGTGGTCTGATTCCTAAATCCTTACCCAAAAGCTCCGCAGAGGCCTTGTGCCTCTGCGGATTTTTTTGCTGTGTGGAAAAAATACCGCCTCCCCCCCTTGCATTGTGGAGCGTGATGTGGTATAATAAACTGTTAAAATTTTAGAATAAGGTAGTGAAACAGATTTTGGTACGGAACGATTTACGAAACATTGCGATCATCGCCCACGTTGACCACGGCAAGACCACGCTGGTGGACCAGATGCTGAAGCAGGGCGGTGTCTACCGTGAGAACCAGGCCACCGAGGAGCGTGTCATGGACAGTAACGCCCTGGAGCGTGAGCGCGGCATCACCATCCTGGCCAAGAATACCGCCGTCCATTATCAGGACGTTAAGATCAACATCATCGATACCCCCGGCCACGCCGACTTCAGCGGCGAGGTGGAGCGTATTCTGAAAATGGTCAGCGGCGTTATCCTGCTGGTGGACGCCGCCGAGGGCCCCATGCCCCAGACCCGCTTCGTGCTGCAGAAGGCCCTGGAGCTGAACCACCGCGTCATCGTGGTGGTCAACAAGATCGATAAGCCCGACGCCCGCATTGAAGAGGTGGAGGAGGAGGTTTTGGAGCTTCTCCTTGACCTGGACGCCACCGACGAGCAGCTGGACAGCCCCATGCTCTTCTGCTCGGGCCGTGCCGGCACGGCGTCTCTCACTCCATACGAGCCTGGCGTGGACCTGAAGCCCCTGTTCGACACCATCCTGAACTACATTCCCGCCCCCGAAGGGGACGAGAACGGCGAGCTGCAGCTTCTGGTTTCCTCCATCGACTATAACGATTACGTGGGCCGCATGGGTATCGGCCGCATCGAGCGGGGCTGCATCAAGCAGAATCAGGAGGCCCTGATCTGCAACTATCATACCGGTTCTGCTCCGGTGAAAACCAAGATCGTTTCCCTTCAGCAGTTTGATGGGCTCGGCCGCCGTACCGTGGAGTCGGCTATGCCGGGCGACATCGTCTGCTTCTCGGGCGCCGAGGACATCACCATCGGGGATACCATTACCTCGGTGGCCTGTCCCGAGCCGCTGCCCTTCGTAAAGATTAGCGAGCCCACCATCGAAATGACCTTCGCCGTCAACGATAGTCCCTTCGCCGGCCGCGAGGGCAAGTTCGTCACCTCCCGTCAGATCCGCGAGCGTCTCTACCGCGAGCTTCTCAAGGACGTCTCCCTCCGTGTGGAGGACGGCGAGACCACCGATAGCTTCAAGGTGGCAGGCCGCGGTGAGATGCATCTCTCCATCTTAGTGGAGACCATGCGTCGCGAGGGCTATGAGCTGTCGCTGAGCACCCCCCGCGTTCTCTATAAGGAGATCGACGGCGAGAAATGCGAGCCCTACGAGACGGTACAGATCGACGTGCCCGACACCTATATGGGCCCCGTTATGGAAAAGCTGGGTTCCCGCAAGGGCGAGCTGCTTGAGATGGGAGCCCGGGGCAACCGCATGGAGCTGAAGTACCTGATTCCCTCCCGTTGCCTTTTCGGCTATCGCAGTGAGTTCCTCACCGATACCCGCGGCGAGGGTATTATGAACACCGTGTTTGAGGGCTATCACCCCTTCAAGGGTGAGATGGCCTCCCGCCAGACCGGTTCGCTGGTCGCCTCCGAAATGGGCGAGACCACCTCCTACGGACTCTTTAATTCCCAGGAGCGCGGTCAGCTCTTCGTCGGCGTGCAGACCGACGTGTACGAGGGTATGATCGTGGGTGAGAATCCCAAGGCGGGGGATATTGAGATCAATCCCTGCAAGACCAAGCAGCTCACCGCTATCCGTTCCAAGGGTGCCGACGAGAAGCTGATCCTGACGCCTCCCCGCATCATGAGCCTGGAGGAGGCCATTGAGTTCATTGCCGACGATGAGCTCATCGAGGTCACCCCCAAGAGCATTCGTCTCCGCAAGGTCATCCTGGACACCCCTACCCGCAAAAAGGCCCAGGCCGCCAAAAAGAGAGCACAGTAACGAAAAAAGCACCTCCTTCTTTCGCAAGAGGGAGGGCTTTTTATGTTTGGCGGAAGGGGGAGAGGAGGCAAGGGGAAGGAGCAAAGAAAAGATGGGAAAAACTTGTGAAATCATTTGACAAACAGGGGAAAAGGTGGTACAATAAGAAAGTATGGTAAAATCGGAGCTCCGTGTGATGGAGATCCGCTACAATAACATCAATGCAGGAGGCATACTCAATGGAACAGGCAAAAATCAAAGAACTCAGCCTGCGGTCCGCCGAGATCAAGCTCGGCGCTCTTGAGGCCGTTTACAGCGCCAGCTCGGGACATCCCGGCGGATCGCTGTCGATTTCCGACATTCTCGCGTATCTCTATTTTGAAGAACTGAACGTGGACGTGAAGAACCCCAAGTGGGAGGACAGAGACCGTCTCGTTCTTTCCAAGGGACACACCTCTCCCGGTCTCTATGCGGCTCTCGCCGCCAAGGGCTTCATTCCCAAGGAGGACCTGAAGACCTTCCGTCAGGCCGACAGCTATCTGCAGGGCCACCCCGACATGAAGCATACCCCCGGTGTGGATATGACCTCCGGCTCTCTGGGCCTCGGTATCTCTGCCGCCTGCGGCATGGCTCTGGCCGGCAAGCTGAACAAGAAGGACTACCGTGTGTACGCCATCCTGGGCGACGGTGAGTGCGAGGAGGGCCAGGTGTGGGAGGCCGCTATGTTCGCAGCCCATAAGAACCTGGACAACCTCTGCGCCTTCGTGGACTTCAACGGTCTGCAGATCGACGGCCCCGTGGTGGACGTTGTGAACCCCACTCCCATCGATAAGAAGTTCGAGGCCTTCAACTGGAACGTGATCGTCATCGACGGTCACAGCTTCGAGGAGATCGACGCCGCCGTCAAGGCCGCCAAGGCCTGCAAGGGTAAGCCCACCGCCATCGTTTGCAAGTGCGTGAAGGGCAAGGGCGTTTCTTTCATGGAGAACAACGTGAAGTGGCACGGCTCGGCTCCCAATCAGGAGCAGTACGAGCAGGCCGTTTCCGAGATCAACGCCTATATCGAGTCGTTATAAGGAGGAAAGGGCAATGGCAGTAAAAATCGCAACGAGAGAAAGCTACGGCGACGCGCTCGTCGAGCTTGGCGCAAAATACGATAATCTGGTGGTGCTTGACGCAGACCTTGCCGAGGCTACCAAGACGGTAAAATTCAAGAAGGCATATCCCGACCGCTTCTTTGACTGCGGTATCGCAGAGGGTAATATGGTCACCGTTGCCGCCGGTCTTTCCACCGCCGGTATGGTCCCCTTCTGCAGCTCCTTCGCTATGTTCACCGCCGGCCGTGCCTTTGAGCAGATCCGGAATGCCATCGGATACCCCCACCTCAACGTGAAGATCGGCGCGACTCACGCCGGTATCACCGTGGGTGAGGACGGTGCTACCCACCAGTGCCTGGAGGATATCGGTACCATGCGTACCATTCCCGGCATGACCATCATCAACCCCTCCGACGACGTGGAGGCCAAGGCCGCCGTTAAGGCCGCCTTCGAGATGGAAGGTCCCTGCTACCTCCGCTTTGGCCGTCTTGCCGTGCCGGTGATCAACGATAACGAGGACTACAAGTTCGAGATCGGTAAGGGCATCACCATGGCCGACGGTAAGGACGTGACCATCGTGGCTACCGGTATCATGGTCGCTATGGCTCTTGAGGCCAAGGAGCTTCTGAAGAACGAGGGCATCGACGCCCGCGTCATCAATATCCACACCATCAAGCCCCTGGATAAGGAGCTGATCCTCAAGGCCGCCGCCGAGACCGGCGCGATCGTAACGGCCGAGGAGCATAACGTCATCGGCGGTCTGGGCTCTGCCGTAGCCGAGGCCGTAGCCGAGGCCAATCCCGTGCCGGTGCTCCGCGTCGGTGTGGAGGATACCTTCGGTTGCTCCGGTAAGGTGCCGGCCCTTCTTGAGAAGTTCGGCCTGACGCCCGCCAACATCGCTGCCAAGGCCAAGGCCGCCGTGGTGCTGAAGAAGTAAGGAGATGCGCGGGGGCGTTGCCCCCGCACCCCCACAAGAAAACTTCTTGAAAGAAGTTTTCTTGACTTTCAAGAACTTTGAATGGCCCGAAACGGTGTTTCGGGCAGAAAAAAGAATGTCAAAAGCCTTTCTTCCGCTATGTACGGAGGAAAGGCTTTTTCTTTTGCAAGAAAACGTATTCCGCCAAAAACGAAGTTTTTGGCAGTCAAAAGTTTTTCGGGATTCTTAAGACCCTTTTTTCAAAAAGGGTCTTAAGGCCGCCGGCAGGCATCCTTGTGATTCTTACTTCCTCGCTAAAATCAAGCCCGCCAGCGTTTCGCCGAGGATCTTGGCAGAGGCCTTGGCCTCTGCCAGGGTGTTGACGCAGGTGCCGATCTCAATGAGGCAGCCCAGGCCGGTGTGCTGCTGATTATAGGAGGGGTTCTTGATACAGATGGGGCGGGCGAAATTGGAGAGGCGTTTGGTGAGGAGATACTGGGCGTCCACGGCGAAGGCAAGGTTGTTGCGCCAATCGGGATGCTGGGCGCCGGCGGAATCGGTACCCACCACCAGCATGACCTGAGCCACCGGCGTACTGCCGTCGTAGGTCAGCGTTTTGTAGACGTAGGTAGAGCTGACCAGGGCGTCGCGATGGATGTCAAAGGCGTACTGAATGGAGGGGTACTGCTTCCTGTATTCCTGGATGGCCTCGCGGGAGTATGTATAGGAATTATTATAGGATTTGCTGTCGAACATGGTCTCCACGTGCAGGGTAGGAACGCCGCAGGCGTTGAGGGTATCGGCCAGGACCTTGCCCACGGCCACCACGTTTTTGGTGATGTTGCGGGAACGGGGGAGATCCTTTTTGGCGTAGGAGGTCACGCCCTCCTCGGCGTAGGCCTCGGTTCCGTGGGTGTGGTAGATGAGAACGAGGGGCGGCGCGTTTTCCTCGGCGGGCTGTGATACCGTGGGGACGGTCAAGGTGTCGGCCGAGAGAAAATCCAGGGCCTTGACGGTGTAATCGGTATTGTTTTTCACGTAGATGGTGCCGAGGGAGGGGTTCTTGCTTAAATCGGTCTTGACGATCTTCAGCTCCCCGCTGGGAACGCTCCCGTCCTCCTCGGCAAAGAGCTGGTCGTAAACGCCGAGAGCCATGGGGTATTCGTTCTCATAGAGAGCGTCCCGATACTCGGCGGTCAGCTCGTCGGAGGAGGAGAGAAGCTCGTCCGGCGTGGGGAGAAGGGGGCTGGAGGGGCTTTGCTCCAAGCGGTGCGCCACCGAATCGTAGCCTAAAAAGGAGAGGATCAGAGCCGAGAGGAGAATGGCAGAGAGAATACGGGAAATTTTTTGGAAGCGGCGGAAGCGGCGGCCGCCTTGCATGGGGGGATCGTACGTCATGGGAACCTCCGTCGGGACGGTGTGATGATCGAGGATTCGCATGACCAGTTTATGCCGGATGGGAGGGAAATATGTCCCCTGAGGGGAGGGATTTAAGCGCGGTCGGTGGAAAAGGCGAGATGAATGGCATGGGCCACCAGCCGCGCCATTTCTGCCGAGGCGGTGTCGGCGTCCTTGAGGGTAACGAAAAAGCTGCGGCCGTTTTCCAGCTCGGCCCGCAGGGGCTCGGTAAGATCGGTCACGCCGGCCTTTTCCAGCATACCGTAGACCATGGTGGAGGAATCCACGACGGTGGGCACCCCGATGGCGATGACGGGAACGCCGAGGAAGGCCTCGTCGATGGCACGGCGCTGGTTTCCGATGCCGGAGCCGGGGGCAATGCCGTTATCGGATAGCTGGACGGTGACGGCCAGACGATCGACGCTTTTGGCAGCAAGGGCATCGATACAGAGAATGACCGACGGGGAAATGTGCTCGGCGGCCCCGCGGATCAGCTCGGCGGTCTCAATGCCCGTCTGTCCCACCACGCCCGGAGCGATGGCGGCGATGGGCAGGGTAGCGAGGGCCTCAAACAGAGGAGGGTCCAGCTCCTTGATGTGGCGGGAGACGGTCAGATTCTTGACGGAGAGGGGGCCGACGGCGTCGGAGGTGATGAAGCGGTTTCCCAGCCCCACCACCAAAATACAGTCGAGGGTACTGACCTTGGAACGAACCAGCTCGGACAGCTCCTCCGCCAAAACGGCGGCGGCGATCTCAAAATCCTCGTCGCTCTTCAGCCACACCTTGCCCACGTCCAGGGTGACGTAACGCCCTTGGGGCTTTCCGAGGATGGTGGCCCCCTCGCCGCTGGTCACGTGAAGCTGCGAGATGGCGATCCCTTTGGTCTGATATTCACGGAAGCGGATGCCTCGTACCCCCTTCTCCAGGTCCAGGTCGGCACAGCATTCGGCGGCCATATCGGTTCGGTCAAAGTGCGGGTGTTCGTTCATAGGTCCCTCCATAACGGTTTTTGGGAGATTTCTTGGTTGAGTATTGACAAAAAGGGGAAAGAAAATGTTCGCACAGTGCACAAAAAATATGGAAAAAATTGTGCAAATCGATAAAACTTAAAAAACCGCCGTTTTCGATGAAAATATCCTATTGATTAAAAAGGCGAAAGGTGCTATAATAGAAGGGCTATCAATTTCGTATGCCCAAGCTATGCCTATTTTTAGGCGGGAAACGAGATTTTCGCGCTTAACTCTATTTCGAGGGGGATATCCTTTCATGAAGAAATTCATTGCTTTGATGCTTTGTCTTCTGACGGTCGGAACGATGCTGGCATCCTGTCAGAAGAACGATGAGGATGAGGACAAAGGTCCTACCATCCCGGTATACATCACCACCGAGATCGCTAACTTTGATCCCGCCTACTCCAATCTGGACGACGGGGCTATGAAGATCCTCAGCCTTCTCTACGAGGGCCTCTTTAAGATCAACGCAAACGGCGAAACGGTCAAGGCCCAGGCCAAATCGGTAAAGGTTCTGGATGATACTGCCAACGATTACTACGCCATCGAGATCACCCTGGACAACACCAGCTGGTCGGACGGCTCCCGCGTGCAGGCCGCCGATTATATCTACGCCTGGAAGCGTCTTTTGGAATCCGAGTTCCGCGGCGAGGCCGCCAGCATGCTGCTCGGCATCAAGAATGCCCGCGCCGTCAACGCCGGCGACGCCTCCATTGACGACCTCGGCGTGACCGACGAGGCCATCGACGTGCTCCGCATCGAGTTTGAGGGTCCCACCGATTACGATAAGTTCTACGAGTACCTGGCCAGCCCCATGCTGGTACCTCTCCGCGAGATCGCCGTTGACCGTGTGGAGAAGGACTGGTCCTCCTCCGCCTCTATCCTGGTGACCAACGGCCCCTTCGTCGTAAGAACCTACACCCCCGGCACCAGCATGGTGCTGGAAAGAAACCTCTACTACTACCGTGACGTGGAAGAGGACAGCATATCCAAGTACGTCTACCCCTACCGCCTTGCCATCAACCTGAGGAAGGACGCCGCCGAGAACCTTGCCGATTACGAGGCCGGCGCTCTGACCTATATTTCCGAGCTTCCCCTTGATAAGAGAGCGCAGTACAAGGATCAGGCGGAGATCTCCGACACCATGTCGATCCTCTCCTGCCTCTTCAATACCAACGTGGCTCCCTTCAACAACGCCTCGGTTCGTCAGGCCTTGTCTCTGGCCCTCGACCGCAACGAGATCGTGAAGATCCTCACCTTTGCCAAGCCCGCCGAAGGCCTTATCGCCGACGGTGTCTACAATACCGGCTACGCCAAGAAGAAGGCCGTGTCCTTCCGTGACGCCGCCGGCGAAGCCCTTCTCTCTCCCACCGCCGACGCGAACAAGGCCAAGGACCTTCTCCGTCAGGCAGGCGTTTCGAGCGGAGACATCAAGCTGACCGTCCGCAACAACGAGGCGGACCTTGCCGTGGCAGAGTACATCAAGGACGTTTGGGAATCCCTTGGCTTTACCGTTAAGCTGGATAAGAAGAACTTCAGAAAGTATCAGGACGAAAAGGAATACGACCTGGTTGCCGACCGGTATCTTGAAGCCTACGAGAACGGCGATTTCCAGGCGATCCTCATCGACTACCAGATGCTCACCACTGATGCCTTCCCCAATCTCGCCATGTTTGCCAAGGCCTTTGCCTGCGGCAGGATGGACATGGAAAGCGGCAATTACGAGCTGGGAACCCACATCAGTGGCTACTATAACGAGACCTACGACGCCAAGATCGAAGCGGCCTTCGCCGCCACCGACCGTGCAACGAGAGCAGCTCTCCTGCACGAGGCCGAGGCCATTCTGATGGCCGATATGCCCATCGTTCCGCTGGTTCAGCATCAGAGCGCAATTCTCACGAACGGAGATTTGAAGGGCCTGAAGGATGCCTTCTGGGGCATCGATGCCTTTGCCAAGGTAACCCTCAAGAATCGCGACAAGTACGAGACTGAGGCCCCTGCCGCCTAAATTCATCTATATCACGCATCATTCGGGGAAATCCTTTTTAAGGATTTCCCCGAAGCCGTCCGAAAGACGTTTTTTCCTCTATGCCCGCGGGAGCGGTTGATTTCGCTATAGGAAGGGCTTGCTATGCACAGCCAATTACGTGAAAAAAACGATATTAAGATCTTTATTTTGTATCTTTTGCGGCATATCGGTTACCCCCTCGACTTTGTCAGCATCAACGACATTGTGGTGCAGGACGGGTACGTGGGTTATTTTGACTTTGCCGAGTGCTTTGCCGAGCTTTTGGAGACCGGCAATATCGTGGAGCTTGCCGACCCTACGGGGGAGGGGAAAGACGAAATGTACGAGATCACGCCCCAGGGTATCATCGTGGCCGATAGCCTAGATAGCCGTCTGCTCAGCTCCATTCGGGAGAAGAGCTTAAAGAGCGCCCTGCGGTTCCTCTCCTTCCGCGAGCGGGGGGCTAAGGTTAAGTTTGATTTCCGCCCCATGGCGGGAGGGCGCTTTACCTGCAACTGCATTATTCAGGAAAAGGACGAGGAGCTGATGAACGTGGAGCTGATCCTGGAAAGCAGCAATCAGTTAGAACGGATCCGCCACAATTTCTATGAGAGGCCCGAGGTCGTCTATAAGGGAATCCTGGCGGTTTTGACAGGAGAGGTCAATTATCTCATCGATCCCTAACGAAAAAGTGCATAAAAATGAATGGCGCGCTTTGTGAATCTTTCGAGCCGTCTCGGCATTATTCACCAAATGACGGGTGAAAATTCATAAAATATCGTTCAAAAAAATAGCCATTATTAACAAATGCGAAAGAAACCGTGAAATTTTTGTGGAAAATGTATTGACTTTCTTGTCTTTTGTGATATAATTATAGTAATGATTCTCGGAGGGCATTTTGGAACGTGAATTAATTCTGTCTGCCCGAAGGGGAAATGACACCGCTTTTGCAGAACTGTGCAAAAGGTACGCTCCCTTGATCGACTCGATGACCGACAAGTACCAAGCGTCATCGGAGGCTCCCGGCGAAGGCCGGGAGGATCTTAGGCAGGAGGCGGCGGTGTCTTTTTACCGTGCCGTGATGACCTACGATCTTGAGCAAGATCGGGTCACCTTCGGTCTTTACGCCAAGATCTGCATACGGAATCGTATGATCAGTCTCCTCCGAAAGAATCAGGCGGAAAAAAAACGAAAGCCCAAACGGAAGGAGCCTCTTCCCGGGGGCGGAACCGTGTCGGGAATCAGTCGGGAGGAGCTCCACGCTCTTGCGGACCGGTTTCTCACGGCCTATGAAAAGACAGCTTTCTTCCTCTATATCGACGGTAAATCCTACCGAGATATCGCAGTCTCGCTTGGCGTTTCCGTGAAATCTGTCGACAACGCGTTGTTCCGTGCTAAAACAAAGCTTCGAAGCGTGTATTCGATGTGATGTTTTCCATATAATAAGAAATACGGTTTCGTATTGCATATATGCCCGGATAGCTTAAGGAAAAGCGTTGTATCACACGATTCAAAGATGGCGGTGACACCCCGCCGTCGGGCAATAATAATTCACCACAATGTTAAAGCGAGGTAGCAAAATGTACGAAGACAAGATTCTGAAGTGTAAGGACTGCGGAGAGGAGTTCACCTTCACGGCCGGAGAACAGGAGTTCTATGCCGAGAGAGGGTTCCAGAACGAGCCGCAGCGCTGTAAGGCATGCCGTGACGCCAGAAAGAACGCCGGCCAGCCTAAGAGAGAATACTTCACTGCCGTATGTGCCAACTGCGGCGGCGAGGCCAAGATTCCCTTTGAACCGAAGAACGACAGACCCGTATACTGCAGCGAGTGCTTTGCTGCAATGAGACAGCAGTAAGATCGGGTTACGGCCGGAAAAGGTGTCGTTCAGCGACCGACTGAATCTTATAAAAAAATCCGATCGCGTGAAGCGATCGGATTTTTTTGTGTCGGCGTGATGCGTCGTCAGTCGGTCGAACCTCCAAGGGGCTTGGTTTGCCGCGTAGGAGTTGCCTTCGCCGGACAAAATCGGCTTTGAAAAGCAAACGTGCCGTGCGGTCAAAAGACCGCACGGCACAGCGTTTCCCCTTATCAGGTGGTATAGTTGTCGAAGTAGCCCTGCACCAGAACCACGGGGGTACCCTTGTCACCCGAGCCGGAGGTCAGGTCGCAGAGGGAGCCGATCAGGTCGGTGAGCTGACGGGGGGTAGTGCCCTGGGCGGCCATGTTACCCACCAGACTGCCGTCCTTCTTCTTGATGCTGGCCGAGATGGCCTCGCGGAGGGCGTCGCCGGTCAGATCCTTGAAGTCGTTATCGGCCAGATACTTGAGCTTCAGCTCGTTGGGCGTGCCGATGAGGCCGTCGGTGAAGGCGGGAGAGACGACCGGGTCAGCCAGCTCCCAGATCTTACCCTTGGGATCCTTGAAGGCGCCGTCGCCGTAGACCATGACCTCTACGTGCTTGCCGGTGGCTTCCAGGATGTGCTTCTGAATGTCGAGGATCACGGGGCGGCAATCGCGGGGGAAGAGCTTGACGGTGTCCTCGGTGGACTTGTTGGAGCCGAGGAGGCCGTAGTTTTCGTTGTAGCCGCTGCCGTCGATGGAAGCGGTCATCAGGTCGTCAAGACCGCAGACCACCTTAGCCCCGCCGTTCCGCAGGATGCGCTTGGTGCGGGCGCGGGTATGGATGTCACAGTTGATGATGTGATCGGCATAGGGGAGGATCATTTCGGGGCGGTTGCCGAAATAGATCTCGGCCTCGGCGCCGCAGCTCTTAATGAGCTCCTCGTAATAGGCAACGTAGTCCACGCCGGTGAACTCCAGACGGTATTCCCCGAAGAGCTCGCGATAGCGGGCCAGCGTCAGGACGTCGGTGTAGGGATTGACACCGGAGGCGTCCAGCATATCCATATCCATGAGAGAGTTGCCCACCTCATCGGAGGGATAGCTCAGCATCAGGACCACCTTCTTGGCGCCCATGGCGATGCCGCGCAGGCAAATGGCAAAACGGTTACGGGAGAGGATGGGGAACAGCACGCCGACGGTCTCACCGCCCAGCTTGGCCTTGACGTCATCGGCAATGTTTTGTACCGAGGCGTAGTTTCCTTGGGCGCGGGCGACCACCGACTCGGTCACCGAGATGACGTCGCGGTCACGGAGGGAGAAGCCCTCGCTGGCAGCGGCCTCCAGCACACTGTCGGCCACGATCTTGGCCAGATCGTCACCCTGACGGATGATGGGGCAGCGAATGCCTCGGGATACGGTTCCGACTCTTCTTGTATTATCTGACATGGTTTGGTCAATCCTTTCTTGCCGTTTCATCCACAAGCATGAAACAAGACTACGTGGAGGAATCCCTCACACAACATATTATTATACCGCATCTGATGCCGGAATGCAAGAACTTTCGTGAAAAAAGTGTCATTTTTTTTGGACGGATTTTTGAGAAAAATCACCAATGGCCGTCCCTGCAAGGCAAAAAGAAAGAATTTCGGGGAAAAGCGGCGGTTTTCCTTGACATCTGCTTTCGAATCTGCTATAATACCCTCGTGTCCGAAAGGACGATAACGACTGAAAAGCAACAGGAGGAATTTTCCGCAATGGAAGGCGACAGTGACGATTGTCATACCGCACAGTGTAAGTTGAATCAACGATATGGGAGCATATCCACGCCAAAGAGTGGCTTGGGTGTGTTTTTTTGCGCCCATTTTCGGGGAAGGGGGGAGGTGATCGGCCGTGCGTGAGCATCTTTTTTACATCATTGCCATCGCGGTGCTGATTCTCTTTTCGGCCTATTTCTCGGCTACCGAGACGGCCTTCTCGTCCCTCAATAAAACCCGTCTTAAGACCATGGTGGAAAAGGGCAACCGCCGTGCCAAGCTGGCCAACCGTCTCCACGACGATTACGATAAGCTGATCTCCACCATTCTGATCGGCAATAACATCGTGAACATTGCCACCGCGTCCCTCGGCACCGTGCTCTTTGTGAAGCTCTGCGGCGACGTGGGAGCAACCGTTTCCACGGCGGTCATTACCGTTTTGGTGCTGATCTTCGGCGAGATCACCCCCAAGAGCATCGCCAAGGACTGCCCCGAGCAGTTTGCCATGTTCTCCTCTCCCTTTATCCGTCTGCTCTGCGTGCTCTTTACGCCGCTGAATTTCCTGTTCTCCCTTTGGAAAAAGATGATCGCCAAGCTCTTTAAGATCCAAGGCGATTCCAAAATGTCCCAGGAAGAGCTTCTCATGCTGGTGGACGAGGTGGAACAGGACGGCAGCATTGGGGAGGAGGAGGGCAGCCTGCTCCGTAACGTCATCGAATTCCCCGAGCTCCGAGCCGAGGACATCCTCACTCACCGTGTGGATCTGGAGGCCGTTAGCATCGAGGCCGATAAGGAGGAGATCGCCAAGGTCTTTACCGAAACCAAGTTCTCCCGTCTTCCCGTCTACGAGGACAGCATCGACAACATCGTGGGCGTCATCCACCAGAAGGACTTTTACGAGGGTGTCGGGCTGACCGATAAGAGCCTCACCGAGCTGATGACGCCGCCGATTTTCGTGCTGAAATCCGAGAAGCTGAACGAGCTACTCCGTCTCTTGCAGGAGAATAAGTCTCACGTGGCGGTGGTGCTGGACGAATACGGCGGCACCCTGGGTATCGTCACCTTGGAGGACATCCTGGAGGAGCTGGTAGGCGAGATCTGGGACGAGCACGACGAGGTGACCGAGGAGTACCGCGACATCGGCGAGAATAAGTGGTTGGTGGACGGTGGCGTGACCCTCGACGACTTCGGAAGCCGCTTTGAGATCGAGCCGGAATCCGAGAGCGTCTCCCTCGGCGGCTGGGTGATGGAGTGCTTCGGCCGCGTCCCCGAGGAAGGGGAGACCTACGCTTACCGAAACCTTGTCATTAAGGTCACCGGCCTTGACGGCCAGCGCATCACCGAGGTGGAGGTGGAGCTTCTGCCCAAGGAGAACGCCGGCGAGGACGACGGCGAGGATTAAGGAAAAAGGAAAAAGGAAAAAGGACATTCGGAGGAATGTCCTTTTTGTTTGGTGGACCTGGAGGGGTTCGAACCCTTGACCTCTGCGTTGCGAACGCAGCGCTCTCCCAGCTGAGCTACAAGCCCGAGTACGGTTTTATTATACCGTGGCGAGGGCTGTTTGTCAAGACAAAAAGGAGAAAGCTCCGACAAAAAGACCGCTTCCCCAAGAAGCGGTCTTTTATAACGGCTCCATCGCTTCGGAGACCTCGGTGTCCCCGAGAACGCAGACGGTGACGGTAAAGCCGGGCAGCGTGCGGTAAGTGACGAATCGAGCATCCTTCGGTGGCTCTCCCGCAAAGAAGCCCCGCCCCTCCAGCTTGCCGTAGCTTTCCCGCATGGTCCAGCGAAGGACGGCCTCCTCCTCCGAGACACCGTCAAGAAAGCGGCGGCGGAGCTTTTCGGAGATCACCCGCTCTCCCTCAATATCCACCCCGCAGGGGGCGTCGCCCATGGCACAGACGGCGTAGCCGTCGGTGTGGGATAGCGAAAAAAAGAGGGACGGCTCATCGGGGAAGTAGGGCTTCCCCTCCTCGGTCTTGGCCACCCGTCCCGCCGAATATCCCATAACGCGAGCGGCGGCATCGAGAAGCTCGTATGCCGCCGTGTGTTGTTCGGAATGGGTATCGCCGCAGGGACGGTAAAAAACGCGGATCAACGGATGACGCGGATGCGGATCATGGCATCCATGGCGCGAAGCGAATTCAGCGAATCCTCGGGCACGTCGCCCTTGATCTCAAGAACCGTGTAGGCGTAATCGCCACGGGAACGGCTCAGCATGTTTTCGATGTTGATGCCCAGGTTGGCGACGGCGGTGGAGATGGTGGACAGTACGCCTGCCACGTTGCGGTGCATGATGCAGATGCGGGCATCGCCGCTGTGAGGCAGCTGAACGTTGGGGAAGTTGACCGAGTTCTTGATGTTACCGTTTTCGAGATAGTCGATGATCTCCTTGGCGGCCATGACAGCGCACTTGTCCTCGCTCTCCTCGGTGGAGGCACCCAGGTGAGGAATGCAGACGATGCGATCGTCGGCACCGATCAGCTCGTCTGTGATGAAGTCGGTGACGTAGGAGGCCACCTTGCCGCTCTTGACGGCGGCGATCATGGCCTGGGAGTCCACGAGCTCGGCGCGGGCCAGGTTGATGATGCGGACACCGTCCTTCATCTTGGCCAGGGACTCGGCGTTGATCATGTTGGTGGTGTCCTTGGTGGCGGGCACGTGAAGGGTGATGTAGTCGCAGGTCTCGAAGATCTCATCGTAGCTGGCGGCCTTCTCGATGGAACGGGAGAGGCCCCAGGCGGCTTCGACGGTAATGAAGGGATCGCAGCCGTAGACCTTCATGCCAAGACTCTTGGCGGCGTTGGCAACCAGACCGCCGATGGCACCCAGACCGATGACGCCGAGGGACTTGCCCTCGATCTCACAGCCGGCAAACTTGGACTTTTCCTTCTCGGCAAGAGCGGCAACGCCGGTCTCACCCTGGTGAGCCTTAGCCCACTCAATACCGCCCACGATGTTGCGGGAAGCCATGAGCAGGGCGGCAATGGCCAGCTCCTTGACGCCGTTGGCGTTGGCACCGGGGGTGTTGAAGACCACGATGCCTTCCTCAGCGCAGCGGTCAACGGGAATGTTGTTGACGCCGGCACCGGCACGGCCGATGGCCACAAGCTCGGGATTGAATACCATCTCGTGCATCTTGGCAGAACGAACGAGAATGGCGTCGGGGTTTTCGCAGGTGTCCGACAGGGCGTACTTCGCCGTGTCGAAATTGTCGGTTCCCACCTTGGCGATCTTGTTGAGACATTTGATGTTGAACATAGTATGACCTCTTTCTGGAAGCAGGGCTCTGCCCTGCACCTCTGCAGATAATTTGCGGAGCAAATTTTCTGCGAAAACATTTTTTGAAAAAAAGTTTGGATCAAAAAACTTTTATTGGCCGAAGCCTGCGGCTTCGGCGGGGAAAACGCTTGGATGCTCGTGCAAAAAACGAAGTTTTTTGCCATTCAAAGTTCTTGAAAGGGGGTACGGGGGAAAACTTCTTTCAAGAAGTTTTCCTCCCGCGTCCTCCTCATCTTACTTCTTCGGGTTAGCCTCAGCGAAGGCCTTCATGAAGGCCACCAGCTTTTCCACGCCCTCCATAGGCATGGCGTTATAGATGGAGGCGCGCATACCGCCGACGGAACGGTGGCCCTTGATGTTCTTGAAGCCGGCCTTGGCGGCTTCGGAGGCGAACTTCTTATCCAGGTCGGGGTCGCCGGTGACGAAGGTCACGTTCATCATGGAACGGGAGTCCTTCTCCACGGGAGCGGTATAGTAGGATTGGCTATCGAGGTAATCGTACAGAACGGCCGCCTTCTTGACGTTATAGTCCTTCATGGCGGTGAGGCCGCCGTTCTCCAGCAGCCACTTGAAGACCAGACCTGCCACGTAGATGGGGTAGCAGGGAGGGGTGTTGTACATCGAGTCGTTATCGGCCATCAGCTTCCAGTCGAACATGGCGGGGGTATCGGGACGGCAACGGCCGAGGAGATCCTCGCGGACGATGACGATGGTAAGCCCGGCGGGAGCCACGTTTTTCTGGGCGCCGGCGTAGATGACGCCGAACTTGGTCACGTCCACCGGCTCGGAGAGGATGCAGGAGGACATATCGGCTACCAGCGGCACGTCACCGGTGTCGGGGATGTAGGGATACTTGGTACCGTAGATGGTATTGTTGAAGCAGATATGGACGTAATCGGCATCGGCACGGAAGTCCTCGCGGGATACCTTGGGGACGTAGGTGTTGTTGCGGTCCTCGGAGGAGGCAACCACGCGGACGTCGCCGTACTTCTTGGCTTCCTGATAGGCCTTCTTGGAGAACTGGCCAGACACGATGTAATCGGCCTTGCCGGTACCGGTCAGCAGATTGTAGCAGATCGAAGCGAACTGGGTGGAGGCACCGCCCTGAAGGAACAGCACCTTATAGTTATCGGGAATATTCATCAGCTTGCGGAGGTCGGCCTCAGCTTCCTGGATGATGGCCTCGTAGTCGGGAGAGCGATGGCTCATTTCCATGACCGACATACCGGACTCGCCGTAGCAGATCATTTCAGACGCCGCTTTTTCCAGTACGGGAAGGGGAAGCATGGAGGGGCCTGCCGAAAAATTAAAAACTCTGTTCATAACACACGTTCCGTTTCTCCGACGCAAGGATCGTACAGGCGGCCGTGCGTCGGAACGGCTGCGGGGAAGACGGCGTAGGCTATCTTCTCAATAAAATAAAAATCATATTCATTATACCTTTCTTCGGGCAATAAGTCAAGTGCTTGAAGGAAAATGGTTTAATACTTTCACTCTCTGCCATGCTAAAGTGATGGCAAGCGGGTTTCTTGCGGGAATTTGACCAAAATCCTGCAAACGAAAAAGAAAAAGTCGTTTTCTGTCCTCTTCCTCTTGAAAAAGCCGTTGTGATACGCTATAATTAAGACCGTAACGTCTTGCCGAAGCGGCAGCAGGGAGCACCGAAGGGTGCCGAATCGGAAAGGAAGAGGAAGGATCATGAAGAAAATCGGAAAGATGAACGAGGCGGCGTGGCTCCTCGGAATCCTGTTGTGCTCGCTGGGCGTGAGTCTTTGTACCAAGGCGGGCTTCGGCCTTTCCATGATTGCGGCACCGCCGTACATTTTACATCTCAAACTGTCCCTTCTCTCGCCCTTCTTTACCCAAGGGGTCTGCGAATACCTTTGGCAAGGATTGCTTCTTGTCGTCATGTGCTGCGGGATCGGACGGTTCCGCCTTAAGTATCTGTTAGCCTTTGGCACCGGCGTGCTGTTCGGCTTTGCGCTGGACGGCTGGTTCCTCCTTTTGGGAGGGAACGGTGTCTGCGCATCCATGCCCCTCCGCGTCCTTCTCTTTACCTTGGGAGAGACGGTGACGGCGTTGGCGGTGGCGTTTTATTTTCGGACCGGTCTTCCCTTGCAGATCTACGAGCTGGTGGTGACCGAAATTTCCCGCCGTTACGGTATCCGGGAAGACAAGACGAAACGGATCAACGACGTGGTTATGCTGGTGTTATCGGTGGGGCTGGCGTTGCTCCTTCACCGATCCCTGCAGGGCATCGGCGTCGGTACCGTGATCATTACGGCGGTCAATGCGGTGCTGATCGGCCGGTTTGGGAAGCTCCTTGACCGACTCTTTACCTTTGAACCCCGATTCCCCCGTCTGGTGAAGCTGTTGGGACTGGGGGAAAAGACCTGAGGCGACGAATATCCTTGAAAAGCAAAGCCTGCGCGGTGAAACCGCGCAGGTTTTTGACTATCCCCCTTGCCAAACCCGCCCGAATGTGGTATACTGAAAGCATCACAAAGAGGAGAATCCGAATTTGTTTACCGACCGTTATTTTATGCCCGATTTATACCTCCGCGACATCTACGGCATTACCCCCGACTTTTTGAAGGAGAAGGGCATCCGTGCCGTCCTGCTTGACATCGACAATACCCTCGTTACCTACGACGATCCCAAGCCAACGCCTTCGGTGTTGACTTGGCTTCAGGCCCTGAAGGATAACGGCATCGAGGCCGCTTTTATTTCCAATAACCATAAGGACAGAGTACAACTCTTTAACGAGGAGCTTCGGTACTTTGCCACCTGGGACAGCGGCAAGCCCTCGGGACGGTGCTACCGTGCCGCCATGAAGCATCTCGGTACCGATAAGACCAACACCGCCGTCATTGGCGACCAGGTGTTTACCGACGTGTGGTCTGCCAAGCGGCTGGGGCTCTACGCCATTCTGGTCAAGCCCATCAAGGATAAGACCAGCTTATTCTTCCGTTCCAAGCGGGCGCTGGAAAAGCCCATTCTCCGCCGTTACGCCGAAAAGCAGGGAGGCGAGAGGGCGTGACCCCCTTCCGTTGCCCCCTTTGCCGTCGGCCCCTGACCCAGGAGGGAGGCGCGCTTCGGTGTGAAAAGGGACATAGCTTTGACAGGGCTGCCGAGGGCTACGTGAACCTGGCCGTCGGCAAAAGCGGCGCGGGGGACAGCCCCGCCATGTGCCGCGGACGGCACGCATTTTTGGCGGAGGGGTACTACCGTCCCTTTGCCGACGCCATTGCCGGCGAAATAGCGACATTCGGCGCCGAGGCCGTTTGCGATGCCGGCTGCGGCGAGGGGTATTACCTTCGCGTCCTGCGGGAGAAGCTGCCCGAGGCTTTTCTTGTGGGATTTGACCTTGCCAAGACCTCGGTCAGGCTGGCCGCCAAGGCTGAAAAGGGAAAGGAAAATGCCATCGCCTACGCCGTTGCGGGCATTTTCGATATGCCGCTGCCCGATGCCTCCTTGGATGCGGTGCTGTCGGTCTTTGCTCCCGTGCCGGAGGCCGAGGCCCATCGGATCCTGAAGCCGAGCGGGATTCTGCTCGTTGCCCACCCGGGCGCCAAGCACCTGATGGGACTGAAGCGCCTGCTCTACGAGAACCCTTACGAAAACGAGGAAAAGGCGTTTGTCCTCCCGGGCTTTGAGAAGCTTCACGACACCCGCGTGGCCTGCTCGGCTACGGTAGCGGGAGAGCAGCTCCCCAACCTGTTTTTGATGACGCCCTATTTCTGGAAGACCTCCCGGGAGGATGCAGAAAAGCTGGCCTCCGTTCCCTCTCTTGCCACCGAGCTGGAATTTATCCTGTCGGTCTACCGACGTATTTGACCTCAATATCCGTAAAGGAACTGTGACTCATGGAAAAGAAGATCCGCCGTTTTGATTTTGCGAAAAAGCCCTATCGCCCCAGCGCCTTCCTCTTTTTTCTTGCCAAGAATATCCTCTGTAAGCCCGACCTGAAGCGGCGTAAGGCCACCATCCGCAAGCACGGTATGGAGCCCTACGAGGACGTTCCTTATCTTTTGCTCATCAATCACGCCTCCATGGTGGACCTGAACCTGATGATGATGTCCACCCATCCCCGCCTGGTCAACAACGTCATGACCCTGGAGGGCTTTCGGGACTACACCGAGCCGCTGATGCGAGGGCTTGGCGTTCTCGGTAAGCGGAAATACGTGTCGGATATTCACCTGGTGCGGAACATTTCCTACTGCTTGAAGACGTTAAAGACCGTCTTCGCCATGTTCCCCGAGGCGCGGTACTCTCTTGACGGCTGTACCTCCTTCCTGCCCGAGTCTCTGGGCGGTCTTGTGAAGATGATGAAGGTGCCGGTCGTTATGCTGAAGCTCCACGGAAACTTCGTCACCAACCCCCAGTGGAATAAGATCAACAAATATAGCTGGGTGGAGGCCGATATGTATCCTCTTCTGACGGTGGAGGAGGTCAAGAGCCTCCCGTCAGCCGAGCTGTTCAACCGCATCAAGGAGGCCTTCCGGTACGACGATTTTGCCTGGCAGTACGAAAATAAGATCAAGATCGACCATCCCGAACGGGCCAAGGGCTTAAACTGCCTGCTCTACAAATGCCCCAAGTGCGGCGTTGAGCACCGGACCGAGGCGGAGGGGGATACCCTCCGCTGTACCGCCTGTGGCAAGAGCTGGTATATGGACGAATACGGCCGCCTCAGCGGCTCTGACGGCGTGACGGAATTTCCTCACATTCCCGATTGGTCGAATTGGGAGAGACAGTGCGTTCGGGAGGAGATCCGGAACGGCACCTATTATTTTGAGGATACCGTGCGGGTAGAGACCCTGCCCAACGCCTGGGTGTTCCATAAGCAGGGCGAGGGCAAGCTGGTGCAGACGCCGGAGGGTACCACCCTGACCTGTAACCTCTACGGCAAGCCCTACAAGCTGGAAAAGCCGGGTATGATCCTGGAAAGCCTGCACGTGGAGTACGACTACAAGGGCCACGGCGACTGCGTCGACATCTCCATTCCCGACGAGAGCTTCTGGTGCTACCTGTCAAAGAAGGACGCCATCACCAAGCTGTCCTTCGCTACCGAGGAGATCCATTTCCTCGCCAAAGAGAAAAAAACGGCGGCCAAAAGGTCTGCTGACAATAAAGGAGAAACATCATGATGAAAGTTTCGGAGATTCCCTACAAGCGATATACGGTGGAGGAGGCCCGAGCCGCCTTTGCCGCCTTTGAGGAGGCTATGACCAAGGCTACCTCGGTTGACGACGTGCTGGCAGCCCGCCGTGCCTTCCGTGCCGAGGTGGAGGTGCTGTCTACCGCCGTATCCCTTGCCAACTGCCGCTTTACCCTCAATACCAGAGACAGCTTCTATTCCGATGAGATGGCCTATTACGACGAGGCAGGCCCTCATTTTAATGATCTGAATACCAAGTACGCAGCCCTGATGCTGGATTCTCCCTTCCGTGCCGAGCTGGAAAAGGTGTTGAACCCCCGTCTGTTCCGTATGTGGGAGATTGCCCGTAAGACCTTCGATCCCTGTATCATCGAGGACTGCCAGGAGGAAAACGCCACCGTTACCGAGTATTCCAAGCTCATGGCCGGCATGGTCTTTACCTACGAGGGGGAAAATATGCCCCTGTCGCTGCTCCGCGGTAAGCTGGAGGACGCCGACCGTGAGGTGAGACGCAAGGCTGCGGTAGCCATCGGCGAGGGTCTGGAAAAGAACAGCGAGGCGCTGGACAGTCTCTATGACCGTCTGGTCAAGATCCGCACCCGCATCGCGGGGAAGCTGGGCTATCGGAGCTTCACCGAGCTTGGCTACTACCGCATGGGACGGATCGACTACGACGCCGAGATGGTGGCGGCCTTCCGTGAGAACGTACGGAAGTCTCTGGTCCCCGTGGTGGCGGCCGTCAAGGAGAAGGTCCGCCGGGAGCTGGGCATCGACGAGGTGATGTTCTACGATAACGATATCTACGGAAGCGGTGCGTCCCTGGTGCCGGTGCTCGATGCCGCAGCGATGTTCCGGGAGGCCCAGGCCATGTACGATCGCATGAATCCCGAGATCGGCGCCTTTATGGCGTCCATGCAGGAGGCCGAGGCCTTCGACGTGGAGGCCCGCGACGGCAAGTGGGGCGGCGGCTACTGTACCGTTTTTGCGGCCTACAAGCAGCCCTTCATTCTGGCGAACTTTAACGGCACCACCGGTGACGTGGACGTGCTGACCCACGAGTTTGGCCATGCCTTTGCCATGAAGAAGGTCTTCGATCGCCCCGATACCGAGCTGGAGATCGGCGGCTCCGAGACGGCCGAGTGCCATTCCATGAGCATGGAGTTCCTCTCCTGGCCCAGCATGGACATCTTCTTCGGTGCCGACGGCAATCGCTATCGTCGGAAGCATCTGCTTGACGCTCTGTCCTTCATCCCCTACGGCGTGATGGTGGACGAGTTCCAGCATATCGTCTACGAGAACCCCGATATGACGCCTGCCGAGCGCAAGGCCGCTTGGCTTGCGCTGGAGAAGAAGTACCGTCCTTATATGGGATACGGCGATCTGCCCTACCTGAGCCTCGGCACCCGTTGGCAGTATCAGATGCACATTTACGAGAGCCCCTTCTATTACATCGATTACTGCCTTGCCCAGACGGTAGCCATGGGCTTCCTCTGTGCCTCTCGTGAAAATTACGAGGATGCCCTCCAGCGGTACGTGGATTTCTGTGCCGCAGGGGGTGAGAAGGCCTTCGGTCAGCTCATTGCCGACGCCGGCCTTGCCGATCCCTTCACCGATGGCGCTCTGGATACCGTGGCGCAAAAGGTCATGGGGGTCATCGAGGAGCTTTCCTGATACAACCGAGAAACCGCCGATTCCTTCGGCGGTTTTTCTTTGTTCGGCTGCTCTGGGCCGACGAAAGACGACGAAAGAATGCTTCTTCCGCAAGTTGCATACAAACCGCCGTGAAAAAAAGGAAATCTTTTTACAAATAATTGTTGATTTATAAGAGAAATTCCTGTATAATAATGAGGTAAATAAAAAATCCCAAAGGAGATATCACATGAGCGAATGTCCCTACGCTTTAACTTCCGAAGTGGAAGAAATGACCCGCGTTGCCAAGGGTCCCTATCATGGCCCCGCTCCCATCCCGGAAGAGGGTAAATGGGTACAGGTCAAGGAGATCAAGGATGTCAGCGGTTTCACCCACGGCATCGGCTGGTGCGCTCCTCAGCAGGGCTGCTGCAAGCTGACCCTGAACGTGAAGAACGGCATCATCGAGGAGGCCCTGGTGGAGACGCTGGGCTGCTCCGGTATGACCCACTCCGCCGCTATGGCTTCCGAGATCCTGATCGGTAAGACGCTTCTTGAGGCGCTGAATACCGACCTCGTCTGCGACGCCATCAACACCGCTATGCGCGAGCTGTTCCTGCAGATCGTCTACGGCCGCAGCCAGTCCGCCTTCTCGGAGGACGGTCTTGCCGTCGGCGCGTCCCTTGAGGACCTGGGCAAGGGCCTCCGCAGCCAGGTAGGCACCATGTTCGCCACCAAGGTCAAGGGCCCCCGTTACCTGGAAATGGCAGAGGGCTACGTGACCCGCGTGGCGCTCGACGAGGACGATCAGATCATCGGCTACGAGTTCATCAATCTCGGTAAGATGATGGACTTCATCAAGAAGGGCGACGATGCCAACACCGCACTGGAC
>SVSM01000042.1 GCA_015064295.1 Oscillospiraceae bacterium
GAAAACCTCTTCTTCTGTTCGGCGCCCTATAGCTACAACAACGAGCTGGAGCCCATCGGCTTCCGTGATGCCATTCACCGCATCGGGGAGGAAATGGGGCTGGATTATATCATTATCGATACCCCCGGCGACACCGGAAGTCCCTTCCGACTGGCCGCCGCCGCAGCCGACCAGGCTCTGGTGGTCTCCACCTATCAGCCCGCCTCCATCCGCGCCGCCGAGCGCACCGGCATCCTTTTAGCCGAGGAGGGGGTGGAATCCCGCAAGCTCATCATCAACTGCTTCAACGCCGACTCCACCGAGTTCGGTGCCCAGCCCGGCCTTCTTGAGGTCATCGATAAGACCTGTATCCAGCTCATCGGCATCATTCCCTACGATGCCCGCCTGGCCGAGCAACAGGCCAAGGGAAAGGACGTCTTCACCCTGAAAAACGCTAACGTAACCGCCGCTTTTGCCAATATCGCCAAGCGCGTGGCCGGCCGCAGTATTCCGCTTTTTAGTGACTTTCGTAAGATCAAGCGGGCATCGCTTCTCAAGCGGATTCAGTGACCATTATTCTGAAAGGATCGTATCATTATGGAAATCGCCATCATTGCCGGTGACAGAAAAAAGGAACTCATGACGCAGTTCTGCATCGCCTATTGCGGCATTCTCGCCAACCATAATCTTTGTGCCACCGGCACGACGAGTAAATATATCTCCGAAGCCACCGGCCTGCATATGGAACGTCTGCTTTCCGGTGCCCAGGGCGGTGTGCAGCAGATCGCTTCCCGTGTGTCTTACGATGAGATCGACCTGGTTCTCTTCTTCCGTGATAACTACGACGTAGGCTCCGAGGCTGAAAAGAACGATCGGGAGCTTCTGAAGCTCTGCGACATTCACAATATTCCCGTGGCCACCAACATCGCCACCGCCGAGATCCTGGTCCGCGCTCTTGACCGCGGTGACCTGGATTGGCGTGAAATCGTCAATCCCCGCTCGGAATACAATGTCAAAAAGAAAAAGCAGGCCATGAAGCACTGATTTTCCCAAGACCTCACACTCCGGCGATACCGTCGGAGTGTTTTTTTAAGAAAGGAACCCCCATGATCCTGAATCCACAAGGCGATATGATCCTCAACGGCTGTTATCGCTTCACGAAAAAATGGCTGGTGGTGGAAATGACCCTTCCCTGCACCCCCGACGAGATCGACTGGTTCGGCTTTTCGGTGCCGGAGGAGGGGGTTGACGAATTTGACCGCCACATCCCCTATATGGAGCAGTATCTCACTCCCGACGGTACCGACAAGCTCTGCGACGCCTGGGACGAGCCGGAGGAGCAGACTGCTCCCTCCCGGGTGGCCTTCTTCCTTTCCCGGGAAGGAACGGGAACGGTGCTTGAGACCCCCTACGGTAACGTGTCCCTTGCCGAGCTTGCCCCTCTGCCTCGGCGCCTTGAGGATATTCTGGAGTTTGAGAACGAATAACGAAGCGCGGCGTCCCGCAAAAAATGACCGGGCAAAAAGGCGTCCTCCGTGAGGACGTCTTTTTTTGCTGAACGTCATGTATCAGACGGTTATTTTCTTTTAACACCTTGTTATTTTTCGCCATATGCTGTATAATATAAGAAAGTGCATCATCCCATTTTGAAGAAAGCGACGGTATTCCCCATGAAAGAGATCAAGCCATACGATATCACCGATAATTTGTTTACAGCGGTCAATCACGACTGGATGCTGATCACCGCCATGAACCGCGATGGAAAGGTCAACACCATGACGGCCTCCTGGGGCGGCTTTGGCATCCTGTGGGGCAAGCCCGTCTGTGTCTGCGTGATCCGCCCTCAACGCTATACCCATCAGTTCACAGAGGAGGCAGACCGCCTGACGCTCACCTTTCTCAAGGAGGGACACCGCGAGGCGCTGAACCTCTGCGGAACGGTCAGCGGCCGGGATGGAAACAAGATCGAAAAGGCCGGCCTCCATACCGTGATCGACGGTGAATACGCTTACTTTGAGGAATCCCGCCTTGTCATCTGCGGAAGGAAGATCTACGTCAGTCAGATCAAGGAAGAAAACTTCCTCGATCCCGCTATCGTGGCGAGCAAATACCCGCAAAAGGATTTCCATACCGTCTACGTGTGTGAGATCGAATCGGTACGAACCGCCGATTGATGCAAGGAAAGAGTGGTCATATGAAAACAAAACGCGTCTTTTTGATCGTCCTGGACAGCTTTGGCATCGGCGCCCTACCTGACGCCGCGGCCTTCGGCGACGAGGGAAGCCACACCTTAAAAAGCGTGGCGCGCTCCCCTTTCTTCTCTGCCCCGAACCTGACCAAGCTGGGGCTCTTCCACATTGAGGGCACCGAAGGAGGTCAGCCCTGCGGCTCTCCCGTCGGTGTCTACGGACGCGCCGCCGAGTGCTCGGGGGGAAAGGACACCATCGTGGGCCATTGGGAGCTTGCCGGCGTCATTTCGGAGCGTCCCATGCCCACCTATCCAAGCGGATTTCCCGACGAGATCCTCCGTAAGATCGAGGCGGCGACGGGAATCGGCACTCTCTGCAACCGCCCCTATTCGGGTACCGACGTCATACGGGACTTCGGTGAAGAACAGAAGAAAACGAGAAAGATGATCGTCTACACCTCGGCTGACAGCGTCTATCAGGCGGCGGCTCATGGGGACGTCATTCCCTTGGATACCCTCTACGCCTATTGTGAGAAGGCACGGGAGATCCTCTGCGGCGAGCACGCCGTAGGACGGGTAATCGCCCGTCCCTTTACGGGGGAATATCCCCATTATACCCGCACTGCCGACCGCCACGATTACGCCCTTGAGCCCCCCTCCGACACCATGCTGGACGAGCTCTCACGCCATGGCTACGAAACCATCGCCATAGGCAAAATTTCCGACATCTTCGGGGGACGGGGCGTCAGCAGACGCATCCCCACCGCTTCCAACGCCGACGGCCTTGCCAAGACCGACGCCGTCCTTGAGGAAGACTTTGAGGGACTTTGCTTTGTGAATCTGGTGGACTTCGATTCCAAATTCGGCCACCGGAACGACGTAGACGGCTATGCCAAGGCCATCACAGCCTTTGACACATGGCTCGGCGGCTTTATGAAAAAGCTGAAGGAGGACGATCTCCTGATCGTCACCGCCGACCACGGATGCGATCCCGGAACCGAAAGCACCGACCATTCCCGGGAATACGTGCCGATTCTGGCTTACCGCAAAGGGATCCGCCCCCACGGCATTGGTACCCGAGACACCTTCGCCGACGTGGGGAAGACCGTCTGCTCCCTGTTCGGAGTAGGGGAAACTCTCACCGGCCAAAGCTTTCACGCTGCCCTGTCTGATGTGGATGCCGCCGCTTTAATGGAGCAGGCCAAGGCCGCCATGGCAAACGCCTACGCTCCCTATTCGGGCTATACCGTAGGGGCCGCCCTACTCTGTGAGGACGGTGAGGTGGTGACGGGCTGTAACGTGGAAAGTGCCGCCTTTTCCCCCACCTCCTGTGCCGAGCGAACTGCCCTGGTCAAGGCCATCAGCGAGGGGAAGCGCCGCTTCACCGCCATTGCCGTGGCGGGAGGCCGAAGGGGCGTATCCGAGACGGGCTGTACCCCCTGCGGCGTTTGCCGCCAGCTCCTCTACGAGCTTGGCGGAGGAGAGCTTTTGGTCATTCTCGATCGGGGTGACGGACAGACAGAGATCACTACGCTGAACGATCTGCTCCCCCGGGGCTTCTCGGGAAAAACGTTTTTATGAGGTAACACCATATGTTGACAAACGGTCGCAGCTATCATATTGATTGCGCTCCCGGTGAGGTAGGGCGCTACGTCATCCTGCCGGGGGATCCCGGGCGGTGCGAAAAGATCGCCAAATACTTTGACAGTCCTGTGAAGGTGGCTGCCAAGCGGGAATTTACCACCTATACCGGGTATCTTGACGGCGTCATGGTCTCGGTCACCTCCACCGGCATCGGCGGCCCCTCGGCCTCCATTGCCATTGAGGAGCTGGCAGAGCTTGGCTCCGACACCTTTATCCGCGTCGGCACCTGTGGCGGCATGAACCCCAAGGTACGGGGCGGCGACTGTGTCGTCGTCACCGCCGCCGTACGAAACGAAGGTACCAGCCGTGAATACGCCCCCATTGAGTTTCCCGCCGCGGCGGATTTTGACGTGACGACGGCCCTGGTCCAGGCGGCCGACACCATGGGCCTTCCCTACCACACCGGAATCGTTCACAACAAGGACTCCTTCTACGGCCAGCATAGCCCCGAATCGATGCCGGTATCCTACGAGCTGACCGCAAAATGGGAGGCCTGGAAGCGTCTTGGCGTTTTGGCAAGCGAAATGGAATCGGCGGCTCTCTTTACCGTTTCCGCCGCCCGCGGCTGCCGAGCCGGTGCCGTCATGTACACCGTTTGGAACCAGGAGGCAAGCGCCGATTACCGCTCCGCCCCCAACACCGACACCGAAGCGGCCATCCGTATTGCCATCGAGGCCCTGCGGATCCTGATCGCCAAGGATAAAGCCGAAAATACCTAAAACAGAACCCGAAAAGGCCTTCATAAGGAAGGCCTTTTTTCTTTTTCTTTCCGCTCCCCTCTGCTTTGGCAAAAAATTCCTCAAACCCCTTGCACCGCCGGCGTTTTGTGTGTATAATAGAGAGTAGAATCATCTCATCCTTGGATAGGAAAGGACGTTTTATGAAACACGGATGGATCCAAGTTGCCGCCGCCACCGTACCGGTTCGGGTGGCAGACGTTGCCCATAATACCGCCGCCATCATTGAGCGCATCAGAAAGGCCGACGAGGCAGGCGTAAACCTGCTGGCTCTCCCCGAGCTTTGTGTCACGGGTGTTACCTGCGGCGATCTTTTCTTGACCGATTCCTTGCTGACCGCTGCCGAGAAGGCATTGCTTGAAATAGAAAAGGCCACCGAGGGGCTTTATCCCGTGGCGGTGGTCGGCACGCCGATCCGCCACCTGGGACGGATCTTTAACGCCGCCGCCGTCATTCACGACGGTAAGATCCTCGGCATCGTGCCGAAAACGGTGCTCTCCCGCGATGAACGGCGTGTCTTTGCCTCCGGTGAGGGTATTGAGGACGGTGTAGCACTCGGTAGTGACAATGCCTATCCCTTTGGCCATAACCTTGTCTTCCCCTGCGACTCGCTGCCGGATTTCACCTTTGCCGTTGAGATCGGAAACGAAGGGCTCTCCCTTTCCTCTCCTTCCACCGAGTTCGTAAAGAACGGCGCCGCCGTCATGGTAAATCCTACCGCGGTGAAAGCATTGGTGGGGCAAGAGGACTACCGCCGCCGCGAGATCGCGTCCATCACTTCCCGCCTCCGTTGCGGCTACGTCAGCGCCGCCGCATCCTGTACCGAATCGACCACCGATTTCGTCATGGGGGATCACCACGTGATCGCCGAAAACGGCAAGATCTTGGCCGAGCATCCCCTGTTTGGCGAGGACGGACTTCTGATCTCCGAGATCGACGTAACCCTTCTCCAAGGTGAGCGCCGCAAGAATACCGCGTGGGAAACGTCAACCGAGGCCTTTCCCTGCCCTTTCTTACAAGAGGTAAGGGAGACGGTTCTCACCCGCACTTATGACACAAATCCCTTCGCACCTGCCGACGCCGACATGGAGGAGCGTTGCGAGACCATTCTGCAGATCCAGGCCCACGGCTTAAAAAAGCGCTTTGAGCACGCCCGCTCCGCCACCGCCGTTCTCGGCATCTCGGGGGGGCTTGACAGCACGCTGGCCCTGCTTGCCACCGTCCGTGCCTTTGATCTTATGGGCAAGCCCCGCACCGACGTGCAGTGCGTCACCATGCCCGGCTTCGGCACCACCACCCGCACCAAGAGCAACGCCGTTACCCTCTGCGAGGAGCTTGGCGTATCGGTCACCGAGATCAACATTACCGCCGCCGTCCGTCAGCATTTTGCCGACATCGGCCACGACGAATCGGTCACCGACGTGACCTACGAAAACGCCCAGGCCCGTGAGCGTACGCAGGTCCTTATGGACGTGGCCAACCGTCTGAACGGCCTTGTGATCGGTACCGGCGATCTGTCGGAGCTTGCCCTGGGCTGGGCCACCTACAACGGCGACCATATGTCGATGTACAGCGTCAACGGCTCGATTCCCAAGACTCTCGTCCGCCGCGTGGTTTCCTACGAGGCCGGCCGCATCGGCGGTAAGGTCGGCGAGATCCTCCGCGACGTTCTCGACACCCCTGTCTCCCCCGAGCTTCTCCCTGCCACAAACGACGGCAAGATCGCTCAAAAGACCGAGGATCTGGTAGGGCCTTACGAGCTTCACGATTTCTTCCTCTATCACTTCCTGCGCTACGGTATGAGCCCCGCCAAGATCTACCGTATGGCCAAGCACGCCTTTGCCGGCACCTACGACAGCGAAACCATCCTAATGTGGCTCAAGACCTTTATGCGCCGCTTCTTTATCCAGCAGTTTAAGCGCTCCTGTCTCCCCGACGGCCCCAAGGTGGGACGGCTCTCCCTCTCGCCCCGCGGCGACTGGCAGATGCCCTCCGATGCGGCCTTTGCCCTGTATCTGAAGGAGCTGGAGGAGCTTCCGTAAAATGAAAACAACCGCCCACCGGCGGTTGTTTTTTTGTTTGGGTTTGAGCAGGGCGTTGCCCCACACCCCACGAGAGAACTTCTTGAAAGAAGTTCTCCTCGACCTTTCAAGAACTTGGGAACGATTACCGCTCCTCCTGCTGCTCAAAGAGCCCGCCTCTCTCCACGGCGGTGAAGATGCGGTGCTTCAGACCCTTATACTGCCGATCGAGATCGCGGATCATTTGCTTCATGGTCTCCCGCTCGGTTCGGCCGTCCTCGGGACAACGGTTTTGGATCAGGGGCAGATCGGAATTTTTCGACATAAAGTAGCGGACGTCCTTCTCGGCCACGTAAAGCATGGGGCGGATCATGGTCAGATCCTTGCGGCTTAAGTAGGTAACGGGAAGAAAGGCGCCGAGACGTCCTTCATGGAACAGATTCAGCATGAAGGTCTCCACCACGTCGTCGTAGTGGTGGCCGAGGGCCAGCTTATTGCAGCCCATCTCCTTGGCGGCATCGTGAAGCATCCCCCGCCGCATCTTGGCGCAGAGGGAGCAGGGATTGCTCTCCTTCCGCACGTCGAAGATCACG
>SVSM01000010.1 GCA_015064295.1 Oscillospiraceae bacterium
CCACGATCACCGTGATGCCCTGATCGAAGCTCAGTACAGTTTTGTCGGGGAAGGATTTGAACCCCTGCATTTCCAGCGCTTTCAGCCTCAAAACCTTAAAACTCCTTGTTTTTGATGGGGGATCTGCCCGCGCCGCAAGCCCCTTGCGGCCATTTTGCCAGAATTTTTTATCAATAAAATATTATACCATAAGATGAAGAAAAATGCAAGAGATTTCGGGGGATTTTGAAGGAGGAACTTGCGGGTTTTGCACCAAAAAGCAGCTCGCTGAAGCGAGCTGCTTTTTCCTATCCTTTTGACTCTGCCGCATATACCCGAAAAGGGGCTTTCGGTTTCCCATTGCCACGATTACAAGACGAAACTTGCCCCCAAGGCAGGTTATTTCAAAATAACCTGCCTTGGGGGCTGTTCAAGGTTTTTGAAAATCCGAAAAACTTTTTTCAAAAAGTTTTTTGGCCGCCGGAGGCACGTCCCCTCACATTCCAAACAGCTTCAGGGCTTCCTTCGCCGCACACTGCTCGGCCTCCCGCTTGGAGGAACCGCTTCCCTTCCCCAGCACGTTGCCGTTCAGGCGGGCTTCCACCGTAAAGGTCTTCTGATGGGCGGGGCCGGCTTCCCCTACGATCGCGTATTCCAGAACTTCACCGCGCTCCTGCTGGATCACCTGCTGGAGGGCGGTCTTGTAGTCCAGGTCGGCACCGCTCTCTACGATGGCGTCGATCTCCTTGGTGATGCGGGGCAACAGGAATTCCTTCACCGGCTCGATGCCACCGTCCAGATACATGGCGGCAAGCAGTGCCTCGAAGGCGTCGGCCAAAATGGAGGGACGCTTCCGTCCGTTGGTATGCTCCTCCCCGTGGCCGAGGAAGAGATAGTCACCTAAGCTGATCTCCTGCGCCAGCTTACAAAGTGTCTTCTCGCAGACCGCCTTGGCACGAATGGGAGAGAGCCGCCCCTCGGGCAGCTTGGGGTATGTCTCGTATAAGTAACGGCTGGTAATGAAGGACAGCACCGAGTCCCCCAGGAACTCCAGGCGCTCGTTACAGGCCGTTTTCGGCTCCTTCACCTTGGTCTCGTTGCAATGGGAGGAATGGGTCAGGGCCAGGATCAGCTGCTCCCGATCCCGAAAGGCATACCCAATGGCCTCCTCCAGCTTACCAAGAGGTAGAGGATAATTTTGATTCATGGTCGATCTCTTTCTTTATCCTTGATTTTCTGAATCCTTGGGGATCAGCTCGGGCACCACCAGCTTGGCGATCTCATAGGTCACGTGATTCTCCACGCACCCAATGGCCTGCCGAATGGCGTTACAGAAGGCCTTGGCATCCGAGCTTCCGTGGGCCTTGATGACGGTACGGGACAGACCGAGAAGAGGTGCGCCGCCGTATTCCGAGGCGTCCATCTCCTTTTTCAGCTTCTTCATGCCGTCCTTGACACCGAGGTAGGAAAGCTTCGATACGGGGTTGGCGTAGAAGACGTCCTTCAGCTTGCCCACCAGATAGGAGGCGCAGCCCTCGGTCAGCTTCAGCACGATATTGCCGGAAAATCCGTCGCAGACCAGCACGTCGCAAGCCCCAAAGGGAAGCTCCTTGCCCTCCACGTTGCCGACAAAGTTGATACCCTCGGCAGCCTCAAGGAGACCGTAGGCCTCCATCACGATCTTGGTCCCCTTTTGACGCTCGGCGCCAATGTTGAGAAGTCCCACGCGGGGATTCTCCACACCGAGAATACGCTTCATATACACGCTTCCCATTTTGGCAAACTGCAGGTAGGTCTCGGGGTTGATCTCAATATTGGCTCCGCTGTCGATCAGCAGCATGGGATTCTGATAGGGTAAAATGGTGGCAATGGCCGACTTCTGGATGCCCTTGATACGTCGTACGATCAAGGTAGAGCCGGCATGAAGGGCGCCGGTATTGCCGGAGGAAACGAAGGCGTCTCCCTTTCCTTCCGCCAGCATTTTCAGGCCCACGCCCATGGAGGAATCCTTTTTCTCTCTCACAACCGACAGCGGCGCATCCTCCATCGTCACCACCTCATCGGTGTGAACGACGGACAGATTGGGCAGGTCCAGAGTCAGCCCTCTTGCCGCCGCGATAGCGCGGATAATGGCCTCGTTACCCACGAAGACCATGTCCACGTTGGGGTTTTCGACTGCCGCCTGATGGGCGCCGAGAAGCTGTTCTAAGGGAGCTTTGTCTCCGCTCATGACATCAATGATAATTCTCATGGTATATCCTTTATCCTTTCGGAATGGGTGTTACAGCAAAGCTTGAAGCTCGTCAAGGTAGGCAAGGGACCGCTCGGCCAGCGCCAGATTCCGCGCCGCCTTTCCGCCCTTGACCTTCCGTCCCAGAGGGGCCACCAAGCCGAAATTGGCGTTCATGGGCTGGAACGAGGCCACGTTGGGGTCCGATACGTAACGGGACAGCGCACCGATGACGGTGACGGCCTCGGGGAGAAGGGGCTCCTTCCCCATGGCCCGCCGCGCGGCGTTTACCCCCGCCAGCCAGCCGGAGGAGGTCGATTCGATGTAGCCCTCCACCCCTGTCATCTGTCCCGCAAAGAACAGATTGGGATTCCCTCGTAGGGAATAATCGGGGGACAGGAGCCTGGGGGAGTTAAGGTAAGTGTTGCGGTGCATGACGCCGTAGCGCAAAAACTCGGCGTTTTCAAGACCGGGAATCAAGCGGAAGACCCGCTTTTGCGCCTCAAAGGTGAGATGCGTCTGAAAGCCCACCAAATTATACATGGTCTTCTGGGCATTTTCCTGCCGAAGCTGGATCACGGCGTAGGGCTCGCGGTTGGTGCCGGGATAGGGGAGTCCCACCGGCTTCAGAGGGCCAAACAGGAGGGTATCCCGTCCCCGTCTTGCCATGACCTCCACCGGCATACATCCCTCGAAGACCGTCAGCTCCTTCTGAAGCTCCCGATCAAAGTCCTTTAGGGGTGCCTCCTCAGCGGTGATCAGGGCCTCGTAGAAGCGATCGTACTCGTCCCTTTCCATGGGACAGTTGATGTAAGAGGCCTCGCCCTTCCCATAGCGGGAGGCAAAATAGGCCTTTTCCATATCGATGGTATTGGCGTCCACGATAGGAGCCGCCGCATCGAAGAAGCTGAGGTAGCCCTCGCCCAGCGCCTCCCGAATATGGGACGCCAGGGCATCGGAGGTCAGCGGGCCGCTGGCCACCACGGTCATACCGTCGGATGGCAGCTCGGTGACCTCCCCCTCCTCTACGGTAATGAGAGGATGGGAACGAAGCTTCTTCGTAATATAATCCGAAAAGAGGTACCGGTCCACGGCCAGGGCAGCCCCGGCGGGGACGGCGGTGGCGTCGGCCGCCTCCATGATCAGGGATCCGAGGCGGCGAAGCTCCTCCTTCAAGAGACCAACGGCGTTATTTAACTGCAAGGAGCGGAGGGAGTTGGAACAGACCAGCTCGGCAAAGCCCTCGTAGTGGTGGGCAGGAGAAAACTTCTTCGGCTTCATCTCGTGCAGGATGACGGGAATCCCCGCCTGCGCGATCTGATAGGCTGCCTCCGAGCCTGCCAGGCCTCCGCCGATGACGCGGATGGGCTCCATTATCTTACGCCCTCGTCGGCGGGAAGATCCTTCTTATACCCGCAGGACTTCTCGTGGCAGACCAGCTGCTGCTTGCCCTTCTTCACGTAGAGCGGGGCTCCGCAGTCGGGGCAGGTCTTGTCGGTGGGCTGATCCCAAGAGAGGAAATCGCACTCGGGGTACTTCTCACAGGAATAGAAGAAGCTCCGATTCTTGCCGTTCTTGGCCACGATCTGGGCGCCGCACTTGGGGCAAGGCACGCCCACCGGCTTCAAGATCTGTTTGGTATTCTTGCACTTGGGATAATTGGAGCAGGCGATAAACTCGCCGTAACGGCCGCGGCGCTTCAGCATCTCGCCGCCGCATTTCTCGCAAAGCTCGCCGGTCTTCTCAGCGGTCTCGGTCTTTTCCACCAGCTTGCCGTCCTTATCCACCGGCTTGGTGTTTTTGCAGGCAGGATAGTTGGGGCAGGCGGCAAATTTACCGAAGCGTCCCTGGCGGATGACCATGCGGGCACCGCATTTATCGCAGATGATGTCGGTCTCCTGCTCGGGAACGGTGATCTCCTCTTTTGAGACCGTCTTTTCAGCCAGAGCGAGATCCTTCTCAAAGCCCTCGTAGAACCGGGAGAGAACCGTCACCATATCGGTCTCACCACCGGCGATGCTATCCAGCTCATCCTCCATCCGTGCCGTAAAGGCGTAATCCACGATGTTGTTGAACTGCTTCACCATGATGTCGTTGGTGATCTCACCGATCTGGGTGGGCTTCAGCGACTTGCCCTCTCGCTCCACGTAGCCGCGGGAGAGGATGGTGGTGATGATGGCGTTATAGGTACTGGGACGGCCGATGCCCTTTTCTTCCATAAACTTGACCAGAGAGCCCTCGTTGTAACGGGCGGGAGGCTCGGTGAAGTGCTGCTCAGGCAGAAGCTTTTCGCAAGCGAGTGCTTCCCCCTCATGCAGCTCGGGCAGACGCTCCTTCTTGTGCTCGTCGTCCTCCTCGGTGTCGTCGTAAACGGCAAGGAAGCCGGGGAAGCGAAGGGTTGAGCCGGAGGCGCGGAAGATATACCCGTTGTTCTCCAGCTCCAGATTCACGGTATCCAGCTCGGCCGAGGCCATCTGGCTGGCCATAAAGCGGCTATAGATCAGCTTATAGAGCTTATACTGGTCGGGCGTCAGCTGCTTCTTGATGGCGTCGGGCTCCAGCTCCAGGTTGGCGGGGCGAATGGCCTCGTGAGCGTCCTGGGCGCCGTTCTTGCTCTTGTAAACGCGCTCGGTCTTGGGGCAGTAGGCGTCGCCGTACTTTTCCAAAATGTGCGCCTTGGCGGGCGCCTGTGCCTCGGGAGAGACGCGGAGGGAGTCGGTACGCATATAGGTGATAAGACCCTGGGTTCCGCCGTTGGCGGAGCCGAGGTTGATACCCTCGTAAAGCTCCTGGGCCACCCGCATGATCCGCTGGGACTGGAAGCCCAGCTTGCGGAAGGCCTCCTGCTGGAGGGTGGAGGTAGTAAAGGGCGGTGCGGGGTTACGGGTCCTGACCGCCTTCTTGACCGAAGTAACGTGAAAGGGCTTGCCGTCCACGGCGGACAGCACCGTGTCGGCCATGGCACGGTCACTGAGCTCCAGCTTATCGCCGCCCTTGCCGTAGAAATGGGCCGTCAGCTTACTTCCCTTCTCGGTGGTCAAAAGCGCTTCCACCGTCCAATATTCCTTGGGCACGAAGGCGCGGATCTCGTTTTCGCGATCCACCACGGCACGGGTGACCACCGACTGTACCCGCCCTGCCGACAGGCCGGAGCGTACCGTCTTCCAGAGGAAGGGGGAGAGCTTGTAGCCCACGATGCGGTCCAGGATCCGTCTTGCCTGCTGGGAGTTGACCAGCTCAAGATCGATGTTGCGAGGATTCTTCACCGCCTCCTTCACTGCCGATTTGGTAATGGCATTAAAGCAAATGCGGCGGGTCTGCTCCACGGGAATGCCCAAAACGTTGGCAAGATGCCAGGAAATGGCCTCACCTTCCCGGTCAGGGTCGGTTGCAAAGAAGATCTTGTTCGCATTCTTGGCTTCCTTTTTCAGCTCCTTGATCAGGTCGCCCTTACCGCGGATGTTGATATAATGGGCCTCAAAGCCGTTTTCCACGTCAACACCCAGGGAGCTCTTGGGCAGGTCGCGAAGATGTCCCACCGAGGCAAATACCTTATAGCCGGAGCCAAGGTAGTTTTTGATGGCGGGTGCCTTGAAGGGGGACTCGATGATTACCAGATTTGCCATGTTATACGTTATCTCCTTACGATTGGGGTGTCAGTTGATAATAGCCGCCGGGGAGGGCGGTGATCTCACCGCCGATCTCCAGCATCGTCAGATCCGCCAGCACGTCGCCCACCGGCAGTCCGGTCCTTTGGGCCAGCTGATCGGAGGTGAGCCTTGCTTCGGTCAGCAGCGTCAGAATCTTCCTCTGCCCGTCGGGATACCCCGAAAGGTCCCGCTCACGGACGGCCACCGGTGCGGGGGCCGATTCCTCCTTGGGCGGCGCGGGCTTTTTCTTGCCGCCCCCGAAAAGGGAGGGCTTCTTTGCCTTTGGCTTTGGTGGCGTCAGCTTGGAGGTTACCGGTGTGGGTGCCGTTTCGGCGTCCTTTGCCATTTCGGCCTCGGCGTCCTCGACCGCTCGGCGGGTCTCCTCCTCACGCCTTACGTCGTGGATGGCGAAGGGCACGGGGGCAGCTGCCTGTCGGATGGGACTGCGGAACCTGATGGAACGGATGGACGGAATGTTGTTTAAGTTGATTTTGCCCGCATAGAGGGGCTGATATTCCAGCAAAATATCGGCGGCCGAGGTGACGATGCGAGCGCCGTCGCGGATCAGCTCGTTGGTACCGATGCTGGTCATTTCTCCGACCTTACCGGGAAGGGCAAAGACGTCGCGTCCCTGCTCCAGGGCCGTTCTTGCCGTAATGAGCGCGCCGCTTCCGGGAGGTGCTTCGATGACGACCGTCCCTTGGGAGAGACCGCTGATGATCCGGTTACGGAGGGGAAAATTGGCCCCTTTTGGCTCGGTAAAGGGCTTATATTCGGTGATAACCAGCCCGTTTTTGACGATTTGGCGCATGAGATCCTCGTGCTCGGCGGGATAGACCCGATCAATACCACAGCCAAGAACCGCTACGGTATAGCCGCCTCCGTCGATGGCACCCCGATGAGCCATGCCGTCCACGCCCTTGGCCATGCCGCTGACTACAACGGCACCTGCCTTGCCCAGATCGTAGGCCACAGAATAGGAGGCGCGGCTTCCGTATTCCGTCATGGTACGGGTGCCGACCTCAGCAATGCAGACCTCCTGCTCCAGATCCTTTAAGATGCCCTTGTAGTAAAGCACCAAGGGCCTCCGTTGGATCCGCGCCAGTCGGGCGGGATAGTGGGGTGAATCGGGCGTCAGGATCCCGACACCCTCGTTCAGGCAATAGGCGTTGATCTCCCTTGCCTCGGTAAGATCCTTATGGCAAAGGCCCTCAACAAGGGAAGCACGCAATCTCGGCACGGCGGCATAGTCTTCCGCTCCTGCCGAATAGACGGCCTCCACCGAGGCAAAGTGATCGAGAAGCTGCTCGGCGGCGACAGACGCGGGGCCGCAGACCAAGCTAAGCCATAGCCACAGTATGCGGTTGTCACGGGGCATATCCATACCAAAGGTCCTTTTCCTATATCGTATTATACCGACACCATCGACTGCCAGAGAAAAACGGCGGCGGCGGCCGCAGCGTTGAGGGACTCTACCCCCGCCTGCATGGGAATATAGACGGTATTCCCTGCCGCCTCTACCACGGCGGGATCGATGCCGTGGCCCTCGTTACCGATGATAAAGGCCGTCTTACGGTCGATACGCATACGGTCCAGCCGCTCGGCCTTATCGTCCAGCACGGCGGCACAGACACGGTAGCCCCCGGCCGTCATCCTACGGACGGTTTCGGGCAGGTCCTGCACCACGGTGATCGGCTGGCGAAAAAGGGTACCCATAGCCGCCCGAACCGTTTTCGGGTTATATAGATCGGCACAATCGGCGCTGAGGATCAGCTCGTCGCAGCCGAAGGCGGCGGCCGAACGGATCACGGTTCCCAGGTTGCCTGGGTCGCGGAGCGACGACAGGATCAGGATCCGTCTTTCCTCCTCCGCAAAATCCTCTTCCTTATATATTTTATTTATAATGTGGATTTTGTCAAGACATTTTGCTACACAAATTACGCCTTGGGGTGATTTTTCAGTGGAGATCTTCTCCAAAACCGAGTCGGAAACGGTGAGAATCTCCCCTTCCGGCAGGAGCTCGCGGCAGGTCTTTGCCATCGATTCGGTAGCAAAAACGCGCTCGATGGCAAGTCCTGACGCCACCGCCTCTCGGAAAAGCTTCACGCCTTCCAAAAGGAAGGAGCGGCTCTCCTCACGGTATTTTTTCTCCTTTAAGCTCGCCGCCGCCATAACGGTGGGATTGCTTCGACTGGTGATGAGCATAGTGAACACCTCGATTGGGGGAGATTAAGCGGGGCTCTGCCCCGTACCCCACCAAGAAACTTTTTGAAAAAAGTTTCTTGGATCTTCAAAAACTTTGATTTGAATGGCAGGAAACGTCGTTTCCCGAAGGGAAAACATGATTTCATTCGGAAAAAACGGAGTTTTTCTCCGTCAAACGTTTTGGGAGGTCGAGGAGTGTTTTTTCAAAAGCACTCCCTCGCAGAGCGTGGGGCTGTGCCCCACAGAAACCGTTCCCCCATTATAACGCAAAAACCCGGTAGAACCGGGTTTTTCGTCGATTACAGAGCGGCCTTAGCCTTCTCAACGAGGGCGGCAAAGGCGTCCTTGTCGGAGACGGCGAGCTCAGCGAGCATCTTTCTGTTGAGGTTGATGCCGGCCAGCTTGAGACCGTGCATGAACTGAGAATAGTTCACACCGTTTACCTTGGCCTGGGCCGAGATACGGGTGATCCAGAGAGAACGGAAGTCTCTCTTCTTCATCTTTCTGCCTGCAAAAGCGTAGTTACCGCTCTTCATGACGGCCTGCTTGGCCATCTTGAAGTGCTTGGACTTGGAGCCCCAGTAACCCTTTGCCAGCTTCAGTACTTTATTTCTTCTTCTGCGCGTCGTAACCGCGCCCTTTACTCTTGCCATTTTTCTATTCCTCCTATGTGATTCTTCCGATTAACCACCGATCATGGTTCTTACGGTGGGAGCCATGGACTCGCTGAGATATCCTGCCTTGCGGAGATGTCTCATGCGCTTGCTGGTCTTAAGGTTTACTTGATGACGACGGTTGATGTGGTTGAACTTAACCTTGCCGCTCTTGGTGAGAGTGAATCTCTTGGATGCAGCCTTATGCGTCTTGATCTTAGCCATAATAATTTCCGTTTCCCGATGACTTTTTGTATTTGGGCGGGATTTTCGGTCTCGGTCACCGTCGAGAGCCTCCCGTAATCCGCCATCCGGCGGGGTGACGTTATTCCGCGGCGGGCTTTTCCTCGGCCTTGGCCTTGGCTTTGTCCTTGGCGGTTTGCTTCAGCGGAGAAAGGAACATGATCATCGAGCGGCCCTCCATTGCAGGCTGCTTATCGACGTTACCCTTTTCTGCGCAGGCCTGCTCAAATTTCTTGAGGAGCTCGGCACCGATTTCGGTGTGGCTGAGCTGGCGCCCTCTGAATTTGACCATGACCTTGACCTTATCTCCGTTTCCGAGGAAACGAAGAGCGTGGTTCACCTTGGTATTGAAGTCGTTGACATCAATGTGACAGGAGAGCTGGATCTCCTTGATCTCCACGATCTGCTGCTTTTTGCGGGCTTCCTTTTCCTTCTTGTCGCGCTCGAAGCGGAACTTGCCGTAGTCCATGATGCGGCATACCGGCGGATCCCCTTGCGGAGCGATCAGAACGAGATCGAATCCCTTGTCGTAGGCCATCTCGAGCGCCGAGATGAGCGAGATCACGCCCACCTGCTCGCCGTCCGCACCGATGACTCGTACCTGCTTGGAGCGGCCAAAGCCCGGAAGGGAGAAGATGTTGTCGTTGATCACATTGTCTCTTGCATTGTTTTTCGCAGCGATTGTAAAACACCCCCGAAAGAAAGATAAGGTTTTTGCGGCTCCGACAAAAAAGCGCGGGGCCGTCAAAGAAACAGACCCCGCGCATCACGACATTCGTGTGGCGTTTTGGGATATCGACCGGCGCATATATATCCGACGGTGAGAGCTCCTTTTCGGCTCTGCTTCTTTGTTAGACAACTCATTATAGCACGGCCTTTTCGGTTTGTCAAGGGTTTTTTTGAATTTTTTCATTTTCCCACGGAACGCTTGTCCTTGACAAATCTCCCCTTTTGGAGTATAATGGAGGAAATTCTTTGTAAACCCAAAGGAGTTTGCCATGGCATTCCGCTTTCACGGTCGGGAATACACCTCCCGATTTCATCCCTTAGAGGCAAAAGGCACCCGCATTGAGTGCGCCTGCGCCTGCACCGGCCTGCTCTTCTTTTTGCCGCTGGTCTCGGCACCCGATTCCCGCTTTGGCCGCTATTGGGCCAATCAGGGGTTGATCGTTCTGCTCATTCAGATCCTCCTTGTGGTTCTGTGGCTCATCGTCGGAGGCGCTCTGTGGCTCCTGTCGCTGATCCCCTTGATCGGCGTCCTGTTTTCCATTCTGCGGATCGCCGTGGGCATCCTGCTGGCCTCGGTGGCGCTCTTCTACGTCGTCTACGCCATGGTCTTCGCCGCAAGCGGACGGGCCAAGGATATTCCCTTCCTCGGGCATATGCGGTTTATCAAATAACAACGATCCAACGTCGGGAAGTGTCGGCAACACCACGCTTCCCGACTTTTTTCAGGTGACGATATGAAACGCTTTTTGCTTCTTTTACTGGCGGTTTTCCTCTGCGGATGCTCCATCCCCCGCTCCCCTTCATCGGAGGAGAGCACCTCCTATCCCATCGATCCCGAGCGCACGGTTCGGAATTACCGGGACTTTAAGGCAATTTGGATCTCCCAGTTCGACCTGTCCGAGGTCTATCTGAAAAACGGCACTCAGCGCCCTAAGGACGATTATACCGATAGGATTGCCGACATTCTGACGAGGGTGGCCTCTCTCGGCTTCAATACCGTGATCCTGCAGATGCGGCCCTACGCCGACAGTATGTATCCCTCCGACTACTACCCCATGAGCCGCATGGTGGTGGGTGAGTACGGTAAAGAGGCGGCCTACGATCCCGTGGCCATCGCCGTTGAGGAGGCACACAAGCGGGAGCTTTCGGTTCAGGCGTGGATCAATCCCATGCGGGCCATGACCAATGCCGAGATCGGGCAGGTCAACGACCGTTATCTCATCAAGCAGTGGTATCTGGATCCGACGGCGAGCAGCTCGTATATCGGAAAGGTAGGAAGCCGCTGGTACCTGAACCCCGCCTACGCCGAGGTTCGGCAGCTGATCCTGGACGGAGCGCGGGAGCTGTTGGAGCGGTATCCCGTGGACGGCCTTCACATGGACGATTATTTTTATCCCGACGGCGTCACCGAGGCCTTTGACCGCATAGCCTACGAGGCCCGCCTCTCCGACGGTGCGTCGATCTCCCTCGCCGATTGGCGGAGGGAACAGTTAAATCTCCTTGTGAAGGGGCTCTACGATACCGTCAAGGACGTGGACGGCCGTCTGCTCTTTGGCATCAGTCCCGCAGGGAATTACAACACCGTTTTTCAAGCCCAATTTGCCGACATCTATACCTGGTGCGGAAACGAGGGCTATCTCGATTATATCTGCCCGCAGATCTATTTCGGCATGGAGCACGGCTCCTACGATTTTGCCAAGGTTGCTACCGCCTATCAGGACATGATCAAAACCGATTCGGTCAAGCTGATCGTGGGCATGACGCTGGGCAAGGCCTTTGCCGCCTACAACGGGGAGGAGGACCAATGGGCGGGAAGCGGTAAGACCGAGTGGATCGAGCATCACGACGTCCTGCTTCGTGAGCTCTCCTATACCAAAACGCTTCCCACCTGTCACGGGGTGGCGTATTTCAGCTATCAGTATTTCTTCGATCCCATGACCGGCGAGCCGGTCATCGAAACGGAGGAGGAGCGTGACCGCTTTTTGCCGCTTTTGAAAACCGTTTCCTGGTCATGACGAACAAAAAGCCGCCTTTTCAAGGCGGCTTTTTCAATTCGTTCCGGGTTCTTGCGGAATACGGAGCCGTTACTCACCCAATCCGTTCTTGGCCTCCCGCAGGATGACGGCAGCCTCCACGTGGGCGGTGTCCAGACGGCTCTTCAGCTCGTCAAAGAGCCTCCGGTATTCCACGGCAGAGGCGCGGGAGAAGGATTCCAGACTGTTCACATAGTCTTCGGTCAGGGCGGTCAGGCGCTGCTTCACCCGATCGGTCATAACACGCGCTGTCACGGCGGCGTCAAGACGGATGTCGTCGGCCTGCTTTTCGGCGCCCGAGAGCTGACGATTGGCCTCGGCCTCGGCCTCCGCTACGATGCGGTCGGCATCCAGATTCGCCTTTAACAGAATATCTCCCAGGCGCTTGCTGGCATCGTCGTAGGTAAGGGTTGTCTTCTCCTCTGCCTCGGCTTCGGCAGGACTCTCCCGCTTGGCGTCGGCAAGGGCTGCCCTCAGGGCCTCAAGCTCGGCCTTTAACGCTTCGTTCTCCTGCGATAAGGCTTGCAGGGCTGTCTCGTCAACCGGGGTTTCTCCCAAAGACGCCTTCTCCAGCTCGGCCTCCAGGCGGCGGATCTGCTGCTTGGCCTTTTCCTCCGCCGAGGCGAAGCGGATATTCATTTCCTCGATATAGCGATGCACGTCCCCCTTGTCGTAGCCCTTACGGGAGGTGCGAAACATGATCATGCCGGATCCGTTCATAGGTATAACCATCCGTTTCCATAATAATGAAAGGGTATCTCTTTTCATAATACCGCATTTTTCGCCGCTTGTCAAGAGCGAATGGGGATAGAAAAAGCCGTAAATCCGCCTTTTAGGCGTTTTTACGGCTTTTTGTCAGGACTTATGGTATAGCTTCTTGGTGGTATACTGCGGCTCGCAGGTCAGGTTGATGCCCAGCTTGCGGAAGACGCCGTCGTCGGACTGGGCAAGAATGACGGTGGAGTGCGCCTCACAGCCGCGCAGATCGGACAGGTGCTTGATGGCAAGGGCCGAGTTCTCGTCAAAGCCGGCACTGATGGCCAGGGCGATCAGCACCTCGTCGGAATGGAGTCGGGGATTGTGATTTCCCAGCACGCCGGTCTTCAGCTCTTGGATCGGCTCGATGACCGAATGGCTGATCACGTCGGTCTCCTTATCGATACCCGACAGGGCCTTGAGAGCGTTGAGCAGCACCGCTGCCGAGGGGCCCAGGAGAGAGGAGGTCTTACCCGTGACAATGCGGCCGTCGGGAAGCTGAAGAGCTGCCGCGGGCTTCCCGTCGGTATCCTCCGATTTTTTAAGAGCCGCCGCCACCACGCTGCGATCGTCGGTGGTAACACCGGCACGGTTCATCACCAGCTCCAGCTTACTGATCGCCTCGGTGTTATTCCGGCCCTTGGTACCGTCGCAGAGGGTCTTATAATACCGTCTGATGATCTCCTCACAGGACGCCTTTTTGACTGCTTCCTCGTTTTCGATACAGAAGCCCGCCATATTGACACCCATATCGGTGGGGGATTTATAGGGGCACTCTCCGTAGATCTTTTCAAAAATTGCCTGCAAAACGGGGAAGTTCTCCACGTCGCGGTTATAGTTGACCGCCGCCCTGCCGTAAGCATCCAGGTGGAAGGGGTCGATCATATTGACGTCGTTGAGGTCGGCGGTGGCCGCCTCGTAGGCGAGATTGACGGGGTGGGACAGGGGAAGGTTCCAGACGGGGAAGGTCTCGTACTTGGCGTAGCCCGCCTTAATGCCCCGCAGGTTCTCGTGATAGAGCTGAGACAGGCAGGTAGCCATCTTTCCGCTTCCCGGCCCGGGGGCGGTGACCACCACCAGGGGGCGCTCGGTCTCGATGTATTCGTTCTTTCCCAGGCCCTCGGGGCTGACCACGTGGCGGACGTTCATGGGGTAGCCCTCGATGGGGTAATGGAGGTACACCTTCATGCCCAAACGCTGCAGACGTTCCTTGAACTGCATAGCCGAGCACTGTCCGGTATAGCGGCCGATGACGATGCTGCCTACGTACAGCCCCGCGTCACGGAAGGCGTCGATGAGACGGAGAACGTCGGTATCATAGGAGATGCCGATGTCGGAACGAATCTTCTTGTTCTCAATGTCCGAGGCGTTGATGACGATGACGACCTCGACGCGCTCCTTCATGTTGAGAAGCATTTTCAGCTTGATATCGGGGGCAAAGCCGGGAAGCACGCGGGAGGCGTGGTAATCGTCAAAAAGCTTGCCGCCAAACTCCAGATAGAGCTTGCCGCCAAACTCGCTGATTCGTTTTGCAATCATTTCCGATTGTTTCTGGATATACAGCTCGTTGTTGAAGCCGGCCGTCGCCATATACGCACCTCCGATACACATATTCAAGATATAATTGTATCACAGTTTTTTCCATCCGTCAACTGAATAGGGGGGATTTTTCGTCATTTTTTTCAAAAGTTTTTTTGTGCGGGAAGGGTTTGTTTTTTCTTGTTGTTAGGAGAAGTGACTGTGCATTGGTGTTTTTATGTTTTTTCTTTGTGCGTGGAGATGATGATTCTTCGAATCGGGGTTTTTTCTCACTTTCTTTGCACGCGCAAAGAAAGTGACAAAGAAAGCGCGCTAAAACTTTTTCTTCTTCTTGGAAGAAAAAGTTTTAGAATCAAAAAGAAGAAGCTTCACGCCTCGCCTGTGCGCGTTCAGCGCACGGGCGGCTCGGCGGTTTGGCTTGGTAAAAGCAAAAGGGAAAGAAATCTAAAACGCGCATGACGGCTCTTGGCATTGCCGCTGCAAAAAGGGCTTGCGCCATACGGAGCGCTCGTCTCTGCGGGTCGGTGATCCTGAGGGATGCGTTACCCTCTGCGGCACATAATGAAAAAATATGGTTGAGTTGGTACAATATGGCCGCTTCAAAACGATCTCTGCGGCACACATGGAAAAGAATTGGCTCGGCCCTGTTGTCGCAAAAGAATTTCTGCGGCCAACATGGAAAAGAATTGGCTCGGCCTTGTTGTCGCAAAACGATCTCTGCGGCCCGCCATGAAAAAGGTTGAATGGACGCAGTATTGTTGTCACAAAACGTTCTCTGCGGCCATCTTTGGAAAAAGCTATATTAACAGCACTCTCTTACGCCTTTGTAAGTATCCCCGATAGCAGTGTCTTGGCCGCAGTGATGGGGGTGTTCCCTTGGGAGGTTGGGCTTACCCTTTTAGGTGAAAGGGTGGGGGGTTCCCGAAGGGGGGAGGGCGTCGGAACGAGCGCGTCAAAACTTGCTTTTGACCGCGACTGACCGCCCTTCCCCCTTGGCGGCTTCTTTGGTTCCTTTCTTGGCCGACCAAGAAAGGAACGAAAAAAGAATTCTTTTTTGTTCTATCTTCCGCTAACAATAAAAAAAAGTAAAAACAAAAACGCCCCTCCCCTGCGTTCCGCAGGGGAGGGGCGTACCGTTCACAATAAAAATCAATACACCTGAAGAGAACTGATGATATCCGCCAATGCTTCTCCCTTTTCCAGACGCTCGTACACGTCGCAGATAACGGGAACCAGCTCCGACGTCTCCTCAATACCACAGTAGGTAGCCAGCGTGTGGCGGATGCCGTTGGTCTTGACATCGTTCACTACTTCAGCCGAGAGAGCGTCTCCCTCGGGCGCAAAGCGGAGACCGGCGGCAATACCGGCGCAGACGTTCATAGGACGGATACCGTGGGCAAGGCAGAGCTTGGCAGTACCGACGAAGCGGTCATGCTCCGACAGCTTACGCTTGGTGTCGCGGCCGACGCGCTCAATGGTGTCGCCGAGGAGCTTATTTTCAAAGCGGCCGATCAGGTTCTCGGAGAAGCAGAGCAGCTCCTCCAGCGGCACGCCGTATTCCTTGGCAAGAGCCCGGGAGGATTCGGTCAGAGCCCGCAGCGTCATCAGCTTGACCTCGGCGTCCTTGGCGGCCTCCCAGATATAGGTATATCCCTTTAAGGCGCCGAAGTACGCCGTCAGGGCATGGCTCATATTGTGCATAAAGAGCTTGCGGCGGATAAAGAAATCAAAGGGGGCAAAGGGTACCATATTCTGAATTTCGGGAATGTCTCCCTTAAAGGCATTCTTGTCCACGGGCAGCTCACAGTAGGGCTCTACACAGACGGCAAGAGGATTCTCCTCAGACAGTTCCTTCGGCGTGGCCGGCACCATACGGCCGATGGAGGGCTCCACCAGGGCCACGTAGGTATCAAAATACCCCTGCTCCTCCTCGGTCAGATTGGCCTTGACCAGCGAGGCAAAGTACTTGTCCGCCTCGATCATATTCTCGCAGATGATGACGTTGAGGGGGGCGGTGATCCCCTTCTCCTTGCGACGCTTCACGCCTCCTGCAAAGGGGGCGGCGATGAATTTCAAAATATTGACGCCAACGGCGGTGGCCATGACGTCGGCCGAGGCGATGGCCTCGGCAATGGCCTCGTTGTCCCGGCCGTCCACGCCCTTCACGTTGGTCACAAGGTATTCCTTGTAACGGTCGCCGTCGGTGATATAAACGGGGTATTGGCCATCGGCATTGAGCTGATCGATGACCGCCATGTTTACGTCGATAAAGGAGGTCTCGTAGCCCGACATATGGAAGAGCTGTCCGATAAAGCCGCGGCCGATGTTGCCGGCGCCGTACATAATTGCCTGTTTCATGATTGTTTCCTTTCTCATCTTCAAAGAAAAACACGTTCTGTGTCGGACGGAACGCAGGTTCTCGTAAGTCCGGTCAGGGCAGCTCCCTTCGAAGTGAGCCGTTTCCGTCACCCTTTATTATACAACGGTTTTTGCCTGAAATCAAGAGAGAACTCCCGAAATCTATTTACTTTTATCAAGAATTATGCTATAATGGCATCGAGCGTTCCATATTACAAGCAAGGAGAACCTGCCCATGAACAAAGGTATTATCGTCGCCGGCAACATGATCGTCGACAATCTCAAAAAAATCGATATTTATCCCGGTTCCTGCAGTCTGACCACCATTCGCAAGAATGAGATGGCGCTGGGCGGTCTGGTGAACAACTGCATCTGCGACTTTGCCCGCCTCGACAGCGAGCTGCCCCTGAAGGCCGTCGGCATCATGGGTAACGACGCCGAGGGTCAGTTCATCGCAAGAAAGCTGGGGGAATACAAGAATATTGACCAAAGCGGCCTCAAAATGGAGGGCAGCACCTCCTTCACCGACGTCATGTACGACAGTGAGCGCCGCACCCGCGCCTACTTCCAGTACCGCGGCTCCAACGCCGATTTCAGTATCGATGACATCGACTTCGATCAGATCCAGGGCGACATCCTGCACATCGGTTACCTACTCCTGCTCGACACCCTCGACCAGCCCCATCCGGTCTACGGCACCAAGATGGCCGAGGTCCTCCACAAGGCACAGTCCTACGGCATCAAGACCTCCATCGACGTAGTCAGTGAGGAGAGCGACCGTTACCGTACCGTGGTTGCCCCTGCCCTCAAATACGTCAACTACTGCATCATCAACGAGCTGGAGGCCGCCAAGATCGTCGGCATCCCCGCCGCCGATGAAAACGGCGCGATCATTGAGGAGAATATGCCCAAGATCTGCCGTGCGTTACAGGAGCTCGGTGTTTCCGATTGGGTCATCGTCCACGCCCGCGACGCCAGCTACGGCCTCGACGCCGACGGCACCTACTATCGCATGGACTGCATCGACATCCCCCGTTCCCTTATCGTGGCCACTACCGGTGCCGGCGATGCCTTCTGCACCGGTGCCCTCTACGGCGCTTACCGCGGCATGACGTTGAAGGAGGCTATGTACTTCGCCACCGGCGTTGCCTCCTGCTCCCTCTTCTCGGCCAGCGCCTCCGACGGCGTCCGTACCTACGAGGACACCCTCAAGCTTATGGCGGAATATCCCGTCCCCGCTTGCATCTCTTACAAGCTCTAATCACTTAAAAAGCTCCCTCCGCTGAAGCGGTGGGAGCTTTTTGGTTTTTATTGATTGGGGTTACATTTCATTCTTTTTCTCGCCTCTGCCCAGTCGTTTGGGCTCCTCGGCCTGCTTTTCGAAGGACTTTTTGACCTGGGAATCGCTGGCCTTTTTCAGGGTAAAGATGAACTCGCAGTACTCGCCGTACTTGCTCTTGACCCAGATTTCCTCGTTATGGGCGTCGATAATGGACTTGGCTATATAGAGACCGAGGCCGACGCCGGACTTATCCAGCCCGCGGCTCTTATCGGTCTTGTAGAAACGTTCGAACACGTGAGGAAGCTCCTCCGACTTGATGCCGTCGCCCTCGTTATAGACCGATACGAAGACCTTGCGGTCACGCTCCAGGATGCGGATACGGTATTTTCCCCCCTCGCGGGCAAATTTGACGCCGTTATCACAAATGTTATAGAGGATCTGATAGATGGCGTCGTGGTCGGCCCAAACGTAGAGGTTCTCGGTTTCGGTATCAAACTCCACGTCCAGATGCTTTTTGTCGATCTTCTGCTCGAAGGAAATGAGGATCACCCGGGCCATCTCGCAGATGTCGAAGGCCGACATGACGAACTTTCGGTCCCCTGCCTGGATCCGCGATACGTCCAGCAGCGCCGCCACCAGACGGGAGAGACGGCGGACCTCGTCCCCGATCATCCTTAGATAGTACTCCTGCTTTTCGGCGGGTATGGTGCCGTCAAGAAGGGCGTCGATAAAGCCCGAGATGGTGGTCATCGGAGTGCGGAGATCGTGGGAGACGTTGGAAAGGAAGGTGCTTCGCATATTCTCCAGATCGGCAAGCGAGCCCGCCATATTGTTGAAGGCTACCGCCAGCTCGGCGATCTCGTCGTGTCCCTTGACAGGCACGCGAACGTCGAATCTCCCTGCCGCAAAGGACTTGGCCGCCTTAGCCATGCCCTTCAAGGGGCCAATGATCTTATCACTGATGAAATACACGGCGATCAGCGCCGCCAGCAGCACCCACAGACAGGTCATGATGATGGCCTTAACGGTGGTCTCCATCAGAAGATTGATGCTCTCGGAGGTGGAGCAGGCGAACACGGCGCCAATAACCGTTCCGTTTCGGTTCACGAGGGGCATTCCCTTCACCGAACGCGGTACGCTGAACCGTTCCTTAAAATCGCCTCCACCGGTATAGGGATCTCCCTTCCGAATGACTTGCATGATCGGCTCCGATAGCGGCTGTTGCCCAAAATCAGGCTCTCGAAATCCCACCCAGGCCAGGATCTTGCCGTTTCGGTCGGTAACGAAGAGGGCAATGTCCCCGTTATACTTCGTCAACGCCGAAAAATACGCCCCGACCTCCTCCGAGTGATTCCGAATATAGGCCACCAGATTCTCGCCGGGATAGTCGGACAGGCGTTCCTCCAAAAGGTATTTCATGGAATCGGCTGCCGAGGCGATCTGCTGATCGCTGCTGTCGGAATAGTAGCTCACCATCATGGAGCTGATAATGGCCGCCAGCATGACAAAGCTGGCCAGAATGATCAGCATGAAGGTGGTGATGTATTTGGTGAAAATACTCTTAAACATAATCCATTCTCTTTCTTACGGCGAAAGAGGCGGCGACGGGAGCATCTCCCGTCGCCGCCTTTGGCTTACGGAAGCAGCTCGAATTTATAGCCAACGCCCCAAACGGTCTTGAGGATCCATTTGTCGGAAACGCCCTCCAGCTTTTCGCGCAGACGCTTGACGTGTACGTCCACCGTGCGGGAATCGCCGAGATAGTCGAAGCCCCACACCTTATCCAGCAACTGATCGCGGGTGAAGACCCGGTTATAGTTGGAGGCCAGGAAGTAGAGAAGCTCCAGCTCCTTGGGAGGAATATCCACCGGCTTGCCCTTCAGCTTCAGCTCGTATTTCTGCTTGCTGATCTCGATATTATCGAATTTGATGGCCTCGTCGTCGTTCTGATTGTTGTGAGCCGAGGTGCGGCGAAGGACCGCCTTGACGCGGGCCGACAGCTCCTTCATATCAAAGGGCTTCACCACAAAGTCGTCGGCCCCCAGCTCCAGACCAAGCACCTTATCAAAAACATCGCCCTTGGCGGTGATCATGATCACCGGCTTGGAGGAGATCTCACGGATCTCGCGGCAGACCTGCCAGCCGTCCTTTTTCGGCAGCATGATGTCCAGCAGCACCAGGTCCGGCTCGTACATCTTGAAATAGTTGATGCCCTCAACGCCGTCCCCTGCGGTCTTGACCTCGAAGCCCTCTTTCTCAAAATAGATCTTCAGCAGATCGCAAATGCCGGTCTCGTCGTCGACAACAAGAATTTTCGTTCCCATATATACCTGCTTTCCTGCCTTTCGGCACAATTATTAACTTTGTCAAAATTTTGACTATATTCATAATACCATATTTTGACGCTCAATTTGTGAACAAATTGTTAATTCTTGTAGAGATCTTGGTGGCCCGGCGCCTCCTGCCTCCTTGCGCTTTTTGCGGTTTTTCCCCTTTTTTACAAATCCCCTTGCCAAATGCCCCTTTTCGCGGTATAATAAGGGGAGATTATGTGAAAGGCATGGATTTATCATGAAACTCGGTATCGTAGGTCTTCCCAACGTCGGTAAAAGTACCCTTTTTAACGCCATTACCAACGCCGGCGCGGAAACGGCCAACTATCCCTTCTGCACCATTGAGCCAAACGTAGGTGTGGTCGCCGTTCCCGACTCCCGTCTTGACGTGCTGGCCGATATGTATCACCCCGACAAGTACACCCCCGCCATCATTGAGTTCGTGGACATCGCAGGGCTCGTTCAGGGCGCCGCCCACGGCGAAGGACTGGGCAATAAATTCCTTTCCCACATCCGCGAGGTGGACGCCATCGCCCACGTGGTGCGCTGCTTTGAAAACAGCAACATCATTCACGTCAGCGGCAGCGTGGATCCTCTCCGTGACGTGGACGTGATCAATATGGAGCTGATCCTGGCCGATATTGAGCTTCTTGACAAGCGGATCGACCGTGTGACCAAGGCCATGAAGGGCGATAAGACCCTGGCCTCGGAGCTGGAGCTTCTCAAGCGCGTTCGCGTTGCCCTCGACGAGGGCAAGAGCGCTCGCTCGGTGGAGCTCACCGACGAGGAGGCGGTGCTTCTCGATCAAAGTCCCCTGCTCTCCCGTAAGCCCGTGATCTACGTGGCTAACATCGGTGAGAATGAGGTGGCCGGTGAATACGAAAACAACCCCGGCTATCAGGCACTGAAGGCCTTTGCCGAGGCCGAGGGCTCCGGGATCCTTCCCGTCTGCGCCGGTATTGAGGCCGAGATCGCCGAGCTGGAGGGCGAGGATCGCGCCATGTTCCTTGAGGAGATGGGTTTGAAGGAAAGCGGTCTCGACCGTCTGATCAAGGCGGGCTATTCCCTCCTCGGTCTGATCAGTTATCTGACCGGCGGTCCCCAGGAGGTCCGTGCCTGGACCATCAAGCAGGGCACCAAGGCCCCCCAGGCGGCGGGAAAGATCCACTCCGACTTTGAGCGCGGCTTCATCCGGGCCGAGGTCATCGCCTTCAACGACCTGGTCGCCTGCGGCACCATGGCGGCGGCTAAGGAAAAGGGCCTTGTCCGTTCCGAGGGCAAGGAATACGTCATGAAGGACGGAGACGTCGTCCTCTTCCGCTTTAACGTATAATCATCTCTTTCGGAGGTACATAGTGAACAACGATTTTAATCCCAATTCGCAAATCCCGAACACCGATACCGAGCAAAACGCAAACGCCTATCAGCAGACTTCCTATGCCCAGCAGGGACAATATCAGCAGGGGCAGTACCAGCAGAACCCCTATCAGCAGCCCGTCTACGTGGACGAGAGCGGCCTTTTCAACGAAAACAAGCTGGCTCGCCGCAACGGGCTTTCCGCCAAAATCAAGCTGGGCGATTGGATGAAGGCCGACTGTCTGGCGCTGTTGAAGCTTCTGGATATTCCTTTTATGTTTATGCTGCTTCCTGCCGGATCCATTGCGTACTTTGTGATCTGCCTCATTCTGGCCTTCAGCTCCAAGACCAGCCAGTCCTTGAAGACCCGCTATCAGGCGAATCTGGTGTGGGCGGCCATCTCGCTGGGAGTCAGCCTGATCCTGATCCTCATTTTCTTGGCCATCGTGGCCGCGATCGGGCTCTCGTTTGGTGACCTGCTGCAGAGGCTCGTTTACGAATTCAGCTATTGATCCCGATACATACACAAAAAAAGATACGGCTCTGCCGTATCTTTTTTGTTACAGATCGTTTCGAATCAGATCCTCAAAGCTTTCCCGACGGATGACCGGTGTCACCGTTCCGTCCTTCACCGCAACGACGGCGGGACGGGGAATGCGGTTATAATTGCTGGCCATGGAATAGTTATAGGCGCCTGTCACAAGGACGGCAAGAATATCGCCGCGCTCGGGCTTGGGTAAGGGGACGTTCTCCTGCAGGATGTCGCCGCTTTCGCAGCATCGGCCCGCCACGGTACAGAGGAAATCGGGGGTGGCCTTCGCGCGGGAGGCCAGGCAAACGGTATAATCGGCCTGATACAGGGCGTAACGGGGGTTGTCCGGCATTCCGCCGTCCACCGAGACGTAATTCTTGAAGCCGGGGATCTCCTTGGTACCCCCCACGGTATAGAGGGTAAGGCAGGAGTCGGCCACGATGCTTCGGCCCGGCTCCATCAGGATCGTGGGCTTCTTGATGCCCGAACGGGCCACCTCCTCGTCGATAAAGGCGGCGATACGGCGGATGAAGTCGGCATAATCCAGGATCGGCTGGCTCTTAATATACCGCACGCCGAAGCCGCCGCCGAGGTTGAGGATCTCGGTATCATAGCCGAACTTGTTTTTCACCCCGGCTACGTAGGCGATCATCAGCTTGGCGGCGTCGCAGAAGGGGGTAATATCAAAGATCTGGGAGCCGATGTGACAATGGAAGCCGTCAAGGCGAATATGCTTTTTGTTCAGGGTATAGGCAACCGCCTCGTCGGCCTGCCCCGTTTCGATGGCAATACCGAATTTACTGTCCACCTGTCCCGTGGTAATGGCCGCGTGGGTATGGGGATCGATGCCGGGAGACAGGCGCAGAAGAACGGCTTGCGTCACGCCTCGCCTTCCCGCCTCCTCGTCGATGCGGTCAAGCTCCGTCAGGTTGTCCACCACGAAGTGGCCGACGCCGCAGTCCATGGCGTAGGCGATATCCCCGTCGGTCTTATTGTTGCCGTGGAAGAAGGCCTCCCTCACGTCAAAGCCCGCCGCAACCGCGGTATACAGCTCTCCCGAGGAGACGAGGTCGATGCCGACGCTCTCCTCCCCCGCAAGGCGGTAGATATACTTGCAGGAAAGAGCCTTGGAGGCAAACAGGGGGCGGGATGCACCGCCGAAGTATTGGTTCATCGCGTCACGGTAGACGCGAAAATTTTGGCGGACGCGGTCCTCGTCCATGACCATAAGGGGAGTGCCGTAGGTCTTGGCCAGGGTGACGGTGTCCTGTCCTGCGATGGTCAGGTGGTTTTCGGAGTTGACGGATAGGTTGGTGTGGAGCATAACAGTCCTCGAAATATCAGTTTTGGAACATAGTCTTCATGGAGTAGAGTCCTGCCGGCTTGCCCGCCAGGTACTCGGCGGCCTTTACGGCGCCGTCGGCAAAGAGGGCGCGGTCGAAGGCCTCGTGCTTTAAGGTGATGCGCTCGTTATCGGTGCAGATCATGACCTCGTGGACGCCGACTACGTTGCCCATACGCAGGGCAGCGATCCCTACCTCGTTCTTGTCCCGCTTTCCCTGGCCGCTGCGGCCGCAGAGGGCCTTGGCATCGGGACGGGCCTCCTTGACGGCGTCAAAGAGCATCAGTGCCGTACCGCTGGGAGCGTCCAGCTTACGGTTATGGTGGGTTTCGACGATCTCCACATCGGCGTCGGGGAAAACCGACACCACCCGCTTGACGGTATCGCAAAGGGTTGCGATACCCAGCGACATATTCCCGGAATAGAAGATGGCGGTCTTGGCCGATGCGGCGGTGATCGCCTTTTTTTCCTCCTCGGTATGGCCGGTGGTGGCAATGACTGCGGGGATCTGATGCCGTGCGGCATACCCTACCACCTCGGGGGTGACGGCATGGAAGGAAAAATCGACGATGACGTCGGCCTGTTCCTTTACCTCGCCGATGCGAAGATAGCGTCCGCCGCCGTTTGCGGCGTAGCCAACGTCCACCGACGCGGTTACGGTATGCCCCGCACGGGTGAGGGCTTCGGCCACGTGGGCGCCCATGCGTCCCAGGGCTCCGACAAGAATGACATTCATAGGAATCATACTCCTTTTTTATACCTTCAGTCCCTGCGCCCGCATACAGGAAAGAAGCCGCGCCTCGTTTGCCTCCTCCATGGGATAGAGGGGAGAACGAAGGAGGTTCTCGGTGTAACCCATATGGGCCATGGCGGCCTTGACGGGAACGGGATTCACCTCACAGAAGAGGGCGTTGATGAGGGGCAGCAGCTCGCACTGCAGCTTGGCAGCACCCGCCACGTCGCCCTTAAAGAAGCGATTGCAGATCTCCACCGTCTGCTTCGGCATGACGTTGGACAGCACCGAGATGACGCCCTTACCGCCCATAGACAGCAGGGGAACGATCTGGTCGTCGTTTCCGCTGTAAATATCCAGCTTGCCGTCAAGTAGAGCCACCGTCTCCACGATCTTGCTCAGATTGCCGTTTGCCTCCTTGATGGCCACGATATTGGGGTGATCGGCCAGCTTCAGGTAAGTGGAGGGCTCGATATTGACACCGGTACGGGAGGGCACGTTATAAAGGATGATGGGCTTATCCACCGCGTCGGCAATCTCGGTATACATACGCACGAGACCGTTCTGGGTGGCCTTGTTATAGTAGGGGGTGACCATCAGCAGCGCGTCGGCTCCCACGTCGCAGGCGTGGCGAGCCAGATTGATGGCGTAGGCGGTGTCGTTACTGCCTGCTCCTGCGATGACGGGAACGCGGCCTGCCGTGTGCTTCACGGCAAAGGTGATGCAGTCCTCGTGCTCTTCGTCGGTCATGGTGGACGCCTCGCCGGTGGTACCGCAGATGACGAGGGCGTTGACGCCCTCCTCGATCTGGAAATCGATGAGCTCGGCCAGCTTGCCGTAATCGATCTGTCCCTTCTTGTCAAAGGGGGTAATGAGTGCGGTTGCAACGCCGGTAAAGATGGTTTTTTTCATGGTGTTTCCTCCGCTTGGGATTAAAATTAAAACAAAAGAACGCCCGACAATGCGAGCGCTACGGTTTGAACAGAAAGAGGACGGGTATCATACGGTCCCTTTTTTTCAGTTGGCAAACATATAACGCTCCGCCGTTTCCGGCGACAGTTCAGCAAATCTTATTTGAAGAACCAAGAAAAGACGCGACCCTTTCCTTTCGGCATCCGACCCTTTTCCCGTCCCGCTCGTCCTTCCGCGCAGAAGGAGTCGACACTAAGAGGGGTACTCTTGTCAAGATGCGCCTTTATGATGTTTATCCCATTCTATCACGAGCGTCGCCTCTTGTCAAGAGGGTATCTCGGTTTTTTTTGCGGTTTTCTGTCAAGACAGCGCCCCGAGGCGCTTTTTTCTTTGGGGAAAATCGGGGGAAAAAGTCGGGACGACAGGTGAGGGGTGGATATGGTATACTACCAATGCCGGGCGAGAAGGACGGCGGAAAGGAGACGGATATGTTCAGCCAAAAGCAGCTTGCCTATTTCAAAGAAGCCGATCACCGCTGGAATATTAAGGCGGGGGCTACCCGATCGGGCAAGACCTTCTGCGACTATTACATGATCCCCAAGCGGATCCGGGCCTGTCCCTCGGATGGACTGATCGTTCTCTTGGGGAATACGGTGGCTACGCTGTGTCGGAACATTCTGGATCCTATGCGGGAAATCTGGGGCTCCTATTTTGTGGGACGCCCTACCGCCTCCGATACGGTGATGCTCTTCGGACGGAAGTGCTGGCTCATCGGAGCCGGGCGGGCCGACCAGGCAGCCAAGCTGCAGGGAAGCGGCATCGCATACGCCTACGGAGATGAGATCACCACCTGGAGTGAAACCGTCTTTTCTATGCTGAAAAGCCGTCTCGACCGCCCCGCCTCCCGCTTCGACGGCACCTGCAATCCCGACGGCCCCGAGCATTGGTTCAAGGCCTTTCTGGACAGCGACGCCGATATCTATCTGCAAACCTACGAGATCGACGACAACCCCTTTCTGGCACCCTCCTTTGTTGCTTCCTTAAAAAAGGAATACGCGGGAACGGTGTATTACGACCGCTATATTTTGGGGAAATGGTGTGCCGCCGAGGGCGTCGTCTATCGTCGGTTTGCCGATAGCCCCGAGGACTTTTCCGCCGCCCCCGACGATCCCAGGCTCGCCGTCCTCACCAAGATTGAGGCGGGGGTGGACTTCGGCGGCAATCGAAGCGCTACGGCCTTCGTGGCTTGCGGGACGGTGGGGAATTACGAGGCGGTAGGGGCGCTCATGGCCGAACGGCACGCTGAGCTCCTCGACTCCGACCGCCTGGGAGATTGCTTCTGCGACTTCCTTGAGGCCGTGGAGGCACGCTACGGCGCCGTCCGCACCGTGCGGTGCGACAACGCCGAGCCTGTCCTGATCCGTACGCTGAAAAAGGCCGCCCGGGCGCGGGGGCTTACCGCCTCCATCCGTCCCGCGCGAAAATCCCCCGTGAACGATCGGATCCGGCTGATCTCCCGCCTGATGGCCCAGGGCCGCTTCTTTCTCACCCGTGACTGCGCCCCACTCCGCGAGGCCCTCCGCACCGCTCTTTGGCGTTCCGACGCCGTCTTTGACGAGCGACTCGATAACGGTACCACCGATATCGACTCTCTGGACGCCATGGAGTACGCCGTGGAGGGGGATGCCATGAAGCTGCTTTAGGGGAGGAGTGCGGGGCTCTGCCCTGCGCCCTGCACGGGGAACTTCTTGCAAGAAGTTCCCCGTGGCCCCTCAAGAACTTTGGATGGCCAAAACCGGAGGTTTTGGCTGGGGAACAGGTTGGTTTTTCGTCAATGCGAAGACCGACGCTTACCTTCTTTCATTTCGGACTCTGCCCTCGCCTGCCCGGGCGTAAAAGGGCGTAAAATACGGCAGAGGACGCGGTGATATATTATTTGTTTTCAAAAAGGAGAAACAACATGAACGAACTGAACTACGCAAAAGTCTATTCCGAAGCACTGGCCCAGGCCTTCCCTTACGAGCTTTGCTTCGGCGCCCTCTACGCCACCGAGAACAACGGCCGCTACCGCTTCCGCGGCGGCAAGACCGTTGAGCTCCCCGTGATCACCACCGGCGGTCGCACCGACGCCTCCCGTGACGGCGTGGACGAGCCTGCCCGCAACTACGAAAACGCATGGGAGACCAAGGAGCTCTCCCGTCAGCGCAAGTGGAGCACGCTGATCCATCCCCAGGATATTGACCAGACCGACTACGCGGCTACCATCGCCAACATTACCGCGGTCTTCAATCAGGAGCACAAGTTCCCCGAGATGGACGCCTACACCGTTTCCAAGCTCTATGCCGATTGGACGGCCCAGGGTAAGACGGCTCTCCGCTCCGATCTGACCGCCGAGAACGTGCTGGAGATCTTTGACACTCTGATGGCGGACATGACCGAGGCCCGCGTTCCGGTCAGCGGCCGTATCCTCTACGTCACCCCTGCCGTTATGAAGCTGCTGAAGTCCTCGTCCTCCATGAACCGCAGCTTCGACGTGAAGGCCTCCGGCGGTGAGATCAACCGTACCGTAACGGTTCTGGACGGTGTTTCGGTGGTGGAGGTTCCCTCCTCCCTGATGAAGACCGCCTTTGATTTCGCAAACGGCTTCCAGGTCGCAGGCGGTGCCGACAGCATCGAAATGCTTCTGATCCACCCTCAGTCGGTCATCACCCCCGTATCCTACGAATTTGCCTGCCTTGACGAGCCCTCTGCGGCCACCGGCGGCAAGTACGTTTACTACGAGGAGAGCTTCGAGGACGTGTTCCTTCTGAACCGTCGCGCCGACGGCGTGGCCTTCGTTCTGACCGCTGAAGCGGCAGACTGACGAAAAGGCAAGAGAATGGCATAGCCCTTCTCTTGCCCCCTCGCCCGCAGGACGGGAAGCCCTGCGGGCGTTACGATCAAACCAATGGAGGTAGCAATGAAATTGACCGACAATCTGTCCCGCCTTTTGACGCGGGACGGAAAGACCCGCACGGGAGACGGTATTCTCCCCTGTGAGATGATCTCCGCGGAGGAACGGGCTGCCATCAAGCGAAGCTTTGACCTCTATCGCGGCCGAGCCCCCTGGCTGACCGCCTCCGAAAAGGGGCTGGCCTTGGCCTCCGGTATTGCCTCGGAGCTGGCCAGATTGACCGTGGTGGAGTTCTCGGCAGACTTCGCTGACGACCGGGCCGGACAACGGCTGGAGGAGATCCTTTCCGGCCTCTTCCCCCGTCTTCGTACCTACGTCGAGTATGCCTGCGCCACCGGCGGCATCGTTTTCAAGCCCTTCTACGACGGCAAGCAACTTGGCGTGGAAGCCGTCCTTCCCTTTGATTTTCTGCCTTTGGCGGCAGACGGGGCCGGACAGATCACCGCCTGCGCCTTCCTCTCCCGTAAAAAGCGGGACGGACGGTACTACACCCGCGTGGAGGAGCATCGCCCGATCGAAGGGGGCTATCGGATCACCAATCGCGCTTTCGTCTCAGATCTGGGCTTTGATCGCGGACAGGCCTGTTCCCTCTCCTGCATGAAGGAGTGGGCAGGGCTATCCCCCGTGGTCGAGATCGGAGGACTGAAGAAGCCCTTGTTTTCCTATTTCGGGATCCCCCAGGGCAATTTGTCTCACCCCGACTCCCCCCTGGGCGCTCCGGTATTCCGCCGCGCCGAGGAGCTGATCCGTCAGGCAGACCTGCAATTCGGACGGCTTTTATGGGAGTTTGAGGGCGGTGAGCTGGCGGTGGACGCCAGCGAGGAGGCCTTCCGCTCCGACAAGCAAGGAAAGCCCCGTCTCCCTGTGGGGAAGGAGCGTCTCTATCGCACCAACGTGTTAGACGCCTGCAGCTCCGACGAGGAGCTTCTCAAGACCTTCTCCCCTGCCCTGCGGGACAAGTCGCTGATCAACGGCCTTAACCGCATCATCATGTTCGTGGAGGACGCCTGCGGGATCGCTCGCGGTACCTTCTCGGATCCCTCCGAGATCGCTCGTACCGCTACTGAGGTACGTGCCATGAGACAGCGTACCTATTCCACCGTCTGCTCCATTCAGTCGGCTCTGAACGGCGCTCTGCTTCGGCTTGGAGAGGCGGTAAACGCTCTGGCCATGCTTTACGGCCTTTGGGAAAAGCCCGCCGCCATGTCCCTCTACTTCGGGGACGGTGTTCTGACCGATCCCGAGTCCGATCGCGCGGCTGAACGCGAGGACGTATCCTGCGGTATCCTGTCCGCAGAGGAATTCAAGAGCCGTTGGTACGGCTCTTCCATGAAAGGAGAACGCCATGAAGCGTGATTTTTTAGAAAAGCTGGGTCTGAGCAAGGCCACCATCGACGCCATCATGACCGAGCACGGCAAGAGTACCGAGGAATACCGTAACCGCTGTCTCGCCGCCGAGGAGGAGCTGACGGCGCTCCGTGAGGCCGCCGAGGCCGCAAACTCCCAAAAGGAGAGCCTGATGCAAACGCTGGCCGAGCAGACCGCCGAGGCGGAGGCCTTCCGCGACCGAGTGATCCTCTCGCTGGTGGAGGAGGCGGGCCCTTCCTCCTCTATGGCCAAGACGGCCCTTTGCCGCCGTCTGACCGAGGAGGCGCTGATGGGAAAGGATCCCCGAGAGGTGCTTCTTCAGTTAGAAGAATCGGATCCCGACGCCTTTCGAAAGGACGGCGTCCTGCGTCCTTACTTCTCGACAGGGAGCCAGGGCGCGGTAGAGGACTTCCCCACCCTCTCCTCCGCTCTGAAACGGAGGTAAGCCATGAGCTATTTATCCTACGAAACCTACATTGCCGGCTTTCACGGCAGTGCCGTGCCGGAGGAGGAGTTTGACTATCTGGCAAACGCCGCCTCGGCCATCATCGATCTTTTGGTGTCCCGCCCCATCGTCGAGGTAAACGACCGCATCCGCTTGGCCACCGCCTTTCAGGTCGAGCTTCTCTTTGCCCAGGGCGGGACCGATGCCCTGGCCGGCCTTGCCGCCGTTACGTCGGGCATCGACGAAAGGCTGGGGGATTACAGCATCGGTACCCCTTACGTGGCAAACGAAAGGCGATGCTATTCCATCGGCGGAATTCCGGTTTCGGGCCTAACGGTATCCATCCTGCGGCGCGAGGGCCTGATGTCCCGCTGTGTCTGCGGGGAGGAGCTGTCATGAGTCTGGCACTGTTTCACGATACGGTGACGCTATATCTTACCGCGGGGGACGATGCGGCCCCCGAACGACGCGTGATCCGTAACGTCAGGACGGTCCTTACCAAAACTGCGGATAAGGGCGTCAAGGCGCAGATCTGGCTTCCCCTTTGGGGCAGACGCGACCTTGCCTACCGTCCCGACGACTGGGACGGCCGTAAGGATCGGTTTACGGTACGGGTGGGAGACGCTCTGGTCTGCTGCAAGACCGACCCACCTCTTCCGCCCGAGGAAGCGCTGACCGTGAAGACCGTCATTTGCCGCACCGGCGGCAGCCGTCGGCTTTGGCATCTTGAGATTGAGGCCGACGATTTGAAAGATGAGGAGGAAACGAAAAATGAAGGAACTGAAGCTTGATCCCGCCGTCTTGACGGTATGGATCGACGGGCAGGAATTTACCTTCCGCGCCGATTCGGCCTTTTCCAAACGGGTGGCGGAGCTGGCGGCTGAGGCCGAGCGACGCACCGCCATGGCGTCGGCCGTGGGAAGACATAACGAGGCGGAGGTGGCGGCCTTTTTAAGCCATGCCGTGGATTCCCTGCTGGGAGACGGCGCATCGGAAACCATTTTCGGAGAGGACGTCCCCGAGATCCTGTCGCTGCTGGACATTCTCGACGTCATTATGAACGCCTTCCGCGAGTACCGCGCCTCGCGGATCGCCCGACTGAAGGAGGGAATGGCATGAGACGGGGATCGACACCTACCTTTGTTTTTACCTTGCCGGCGGATGCCTCCTGCTTTACCGAAATTGAGATCCTGTTTATGCAGGACACGCGGGAGGTTTTGCGGGTAAGCCGCCCCTCCCTGACGCTGAAGGGCAAGGAGGTCTCCTTCGTGATGAGCGAGATGCAATCCCTTGCCTTTGCCCCTTCCTGCAACGCCGAGGTGCAGCTCCGCCTCGTGACCGAGGACGGCAAGGTGCTGATCTCGGAGATCCGAGCCCTGCCGGTTCGCAAAAAATTTCCCGAGGATGCTCTGTGAGCCTCGGAAAAGGAGGATATGATGGAATTTAGTAAACCCTTTCGTTTTAACTTTGCCGAGGCGGTGGTCATCAAGGAGCTGCTCCGCGACGTTGCCATCGGCCGTGTGACCACGGGAGAGCCGGGGACCGACGTGGTGGTTTCCCTTCGTCGGGAGGGCGACGCCTTCCTCTTTGACTTCGTCATCCCAAGAGGAGAATCTGCCGAGCCGGTCACCATTGACTCGGCCCTCGACGCTACCAGCGACAACGCGGTGAAGAACCGCGTCATCAAGGCCTACGTGGACGAGGCCATCCGACAGCTGCAAGCCGCTCTGCAAAGCGGTATCAACGGGTTGGCGGAGGACCTGGAGGCCCTTGCCGGCGGTACCCTCCCCTCCTTGGGTGTCAGGCGTGTGGAGATGCCTGCCTCCCAAAGCTCCGCCGAGCTTGAGCCCGGCATCCTCTACGTGTTCCCCGAAATGCCCTCTCTCACCGTTTCCCTCGGAGGAGAGGCCGACCCGACCAGGGCACAGGAATACCACTTCCGCTTTGCTTCGGGTGCTACGGCTACCGTGCTGACCCTTCCCGATGGGGTGGTGGGCCGTATGACCGTGGAGGCCAACCGCGTCTATGAGGTCTCGGTTCTCGACGGCTATCTGGTCAGCCAATGCTGGGAGGCCCTCTGATGCTGCGGCGGCGCGATCTATTCGGGCCGGCTGAGGTTCGGTGGAGAGAATACGAGGCTGCGATCCTCTCCACGGCGTGGGAAGAGGCGGAACAGACAAACGGTGTGTCGGACGTGGCCTTTGAGGAGGGCTGCAGCTATCCCGTCGGCCCCGAGGGACTTTGCGGCTTCCGCATCGGTGTCTACAAGGAGGCCGACACCAACGGCTATCTGGACGTGGATTACGTGAAGGTAGGACGTGAGATGGGTAGCTGGGATATGCTTGACGTCGACTTTCAGCAGGCCTCCGACCTATCGGTCTTCGGGAGCGTCGATGCCGGCATTACTTGGCAGGACAGCTACCTTCACATTCCGCGGCGTTCTGTCGGTGCCTTCCTTGGATATCTGTTCCCGTCGGAACATACGGCGGGGAAGGTTACCCTTCAGTGTCGGCTTCGCACCAACTCCATGAACTGCGCCATCTCCCTCGATGGTGCACAGTTTTCTGCCAGGATCATCGTCTGCACCAATACGAACGGTGACCTGTATCTCAAAAACAGCACCAACATCCTTGCCCGCTCCTTTGCCGACGGTGCATGGCACACCGTCAATCTGGTGGCAGACATGGATAAGCACACCGTTTCGGCTTGGCTTGAGGAGGAAGCCGAGACAACGTGGAGCTTCCCCAAGAAGGCGGACAGCAATACGACCTTCGCCTTTTACTCCGACTGCGCCTTTACGTCGGAGGACGGTTACAGCGGCGCCGGAGACAAAACGGAGCTTGTGGTCAGCAAGATCGGCGACGCGCCCTCGCCCTCCCTTGCGGAGATCAAGGCGGCCCTTGAGGGACAGTGCGGCCTTGACGGCATATCCTATCCCACCTTCGCCGAGAGGCTTCAAAAAATCCGTTGCTATCAGGACGTGTACCGCTACGATATGGTATCCTCCCTTCAGCATCGGGATGGGGAGGGTAAGCTGGTGGTCGGCGGCATCAGAAGAAAGGTCAAGCGTGCCAAAAACGTCATCACCGCCTACCAAAAGAGCGCCCCCACCGGCTACGTCTGCACCCTGCCGCAGGGTGTATATCCGGGACGCGGGCCTGTCCTCGCAGGCTCTCTCGGAGAGGGGTATCTTGTGCGATATATTGACGGTGACTTTGTCTATTACGAAATGGAGCGATCACGATGAACGGACGACGGAATCAGAGAAGGCCTGCCGTACTGACGGCAGGCAGGCAGGTCGCGGTACCAACCGCCCTTGCCAAGGCATAAGGAGGTCGCGGCATGACCTGGGAAATCGTTGTGGGCATCATTGCCCTTGCGGGGTTTGTCGGAAGCATCGCGGCCTGGGTCAGTAAGCTCTACAAGACGCTGGGAATTCTGGAAAACACCATCAAAACGCTGACGAAGGTACTGGATGAAATGAAAACCAACAGTCACGCGACACACAAGGAGCTATTTCGAAAATACACTGACCACGAGCACGTCCTCGCCGACCACGAGGGCAGGCTGAAATATTTAGAGCAGCGTAAAGCAGGAGGTTAAGATGAAACTACATATCAAAGCATGGCTTCGGGCCGCGGGGATCCGGGCCCTGAAAACGGTAGCGCAGACGGCGGTCTCCATGATCCCCGTGGGGGTATCGGTGGAGGAGGTTGGCTGGCTTGCCGTTCTCGGCACGGCGGCCCTGGCGGGTATTTGCTCGCTTCTGACCTCGGTGGCCGGTCTTCCCGAGGTGAAGACCGTAAACGAGGACGGTGAGGAGCTTAGCGGCGGCTACGACGGGGAGGACGGGGTATGAAGATCATCGAATGTCTCCATACCGACAGCCGTTGCTACAAGGCGGCGGAGGCCGCCTTCCCCCTGGGGATCGTGGTACACTCGACGGGGGTGAACAATACCTCTCTCAAGCGGTACGTTCAGCCGTCGAAGGACGATCCTCATTACGATGAGTTAATTGCCTTACTCGGCAAGAACAAGAACGGCAACCACTGGAACCGCAACGTGAAGAAATCCACCCATTACGTCATCGGCAAGCTGGCCGACGGCACGGTGGCGGTGGCTCACATTCTCCCGGAGGAATATTGCGCCTGGGGTGTGGGTAAGGGCAAGAAGGGCTCTTATAACTACAATCCCACGGCTCACGTTCAGTTTGAGATCTGTGAGGACAACTTAAAGAACGAGGCCTACTTCAAGGCCTGCTACGAGGCCGCCGTGTCTCTCTGCGCTGACATCTGTTCCCGTCACGGCTGGGAGGCCGACGTGATCGTCTCCCACAAGGAGGCATACAAGCTGGGCTATGCGTCCAACCACAAGGACGTGGACCATTGGCTGAAGAAGTTTGGCCTGACCATGAAGGACTTCCGACGGGACGTGGACAAGCTCCTGCATCCTACCAAGCCGATTTCGGTTGGGGACACGGTGCAGTTCACGGGAAGTAAGCAGTACACCAACGCGAATAAGATCCTCGGCAAGAAGGCCAAGCCCTGCCGTGCGGTGGTCAAGCAGATCTATCAGCTCGGCTCCGCCAAGCATCCCTACCTCGTGAAGGGCAGCGGGGTGTACGGGTGGGTAGACAAAGCCGACGTCGCTTCCCTTTGACCGCCCTGTCACCTTTCACCCTTTCCGGAATATACTAAATTGAGGGCTACACCCTCGGAATCATGAAGGAAAGGCAGAAAGAAAATCATGTGCTCGAACTACAACAATGCCTGCGGCTGTAACGCCAACAACCACTACCACGACAATCAGGCCGGTTGCGGCTGTAACAACGCCGTAAACGACTATCACGACGATTGCGGTCGCGGATGCGGCTCTGACCGTGACTGCGGATGCGACAATCGCGGCGTTCTCCAGTGTGCTGCCTGCGGCTTTGCCTCCACCGTTTTCCGCGTCATTCGCGGCCTTGACAACAGTCTCGGCAGCTGTGGATGCGGTTGCGGCAATAACGGCTGCAGCAACCGCTGCGGAAACCGCAACAATGGCTACAACAACGGCTGCGGCTGCAACTGACCTCACCCGTAAATAACGATTCCCCAAGCGGTTTTCCGCTTGGGGAATTCTTATTATTTAATTTTTCGGCACTCCATATAGAAGCGCTTGTCATGGGCCTCGCCCATGGAGAAGGTCTTGCGGGGGAGAGCTCCGTAGGCGTCCACGTAGGGGAAAAGCTCATCCTTGCGGATGCCGTCAAAGAGGAAGCCCACGGCGTTTTCCTTGGAGGCCAGCTCCCTTACGGTATCCTCGCCGTGGATATAATCCACCGAGGCCTCAGGGTGGCGGCTCAGATAGTCGTCGATGAACTGCTGCAGCGTACCGGCGGCCAGGCCGTCCACCGAGAAGGCGTCGGTCTTGTCGCCGTAGACACAGGTAACCGGATGCTCGGTGGCTCCCGCAAAGCGGGCCTTGGCCTCGGCAAGGAGAGCCTCGGGGTCAACACCGAAGACTACGCGGTAGATCGGCTCGAAATCCAGGGCAGGATCGTGAATGTTGACGATCTCGGCCAGGGCATAGCGGGACAGAGGGTTGCTCTCGTCGTAGCAGGCCTTGGCAGTGGCTAAGGAATGGTTTCCGTCGCCCATGGCAAAGAGGAGGGCTCGTGCTTTCCCCTGCTCGGCCAGACGGGCAAGGGCATGGTCTACCGCTCCTTGGCTCATGAGGCTGCCCCGAATATGGCCACCGTTCATGAGAAGGTCGGTGTCATAGAGTACCTCCCCGTCGGGAGAGGTGGGTACGACGGTGTTCTCGGGATCGTCGATGAGGATCATGATATGGGGCAGCTCCAGGGGCGCTTCCTTACGGATGGCCACGCGGGGAGGAATACGGGAGAGCACGGTGCCCTCAGTAGCACGGATCGGGGATGTGGAGCCCACGTTGTAATCGTACGCGGTAAGATCCACCGCTCCCACGATACCCCGTCTGGTTCTGCCGTCGGCCAGGGTTCGCTCGACGAAAACCATGGCGTCCTTGTACTCCCGGAACAGGCCTTCGTCAAGGTAGCGCTTCATGGTGGCGTTGATGGCCTCGATGCGCCCCGCTACGTCGGAGGATTCCAGATACACCTCGGGCAGGGTGATGCGGAGGGTGGAGGGGGCGTCCCCTACCTGTCTGTCCAGCTCCTCCCAATACTCAGGCTGGGAGGTGTACTGGTCGCAGGCCACCACCGACCATTTGTCAAAGCCGCCTTTCGGCAGCAGAATATCGGCAGGGCCGAAGGGTATTGTCTTCATGTTAGGATCCTTTCTGTCTGTTCCGATTCTTCCGTACAGGAAGTCTTCAAAGCGTTTTCGGATGCGGCTGAGGCGTCCCGACACCGGCGGTGCCACAAGGCCTTGTGCGATCATGCGATCAAGCTCCTCGACGGTCACCCAGCGGGCGTCGCAGGTCTCGCCCTGCTGGCAAACCACCTGCTCCAGCGGGATATTCTTCCGCACCATGTAGCAGTCGCCGATGGTGTTCCGCCCCGTTTCCGTCCCGAGAAGATACAGCTCCTCCTCGGTGACCTGAATGCCGGTCTCCTCCCGCAGCTCCCGTACGGCTCCCTCCCGGGAGGTCTCTCCCGCCAAAACCGATCCGGCGGTGTTTTCCCACAGATTGGGCCAATCCTTTTTTTCGGGAGACCGCAGCGTCAGCAGGACCTCGTTCCGTTCGTTGACCGTCCAGATCCCCACGGCAATGTGATAGGTACCCCGCTTGAGGCGGCTTCCCCGCACATGGGTGATATGAAGCGGATTTCGGTGTCCGTCGTAAAGATCCCACAACTCCGGCATGGCGTCCCCCTTTTCACGATATGATGTATTATGATAGCACATTTTGCCCCGTTTGGCAAGGGGGTGGCGGGATTTTGTGAGGGAAACTTCCGCTAAGGCATGGACTCCCGGAAGAAACCGGACGAAACCACAAAGAAAAACGGGAAAACCTCTTGCCATTCGGCACGCCTTGTGCTATAATGATAGCAAATTCAGAGTAGGAGCTTTGGCGTTAAGTGCCGCGGGGACGGGGAGTTGCCCTTCGGACGAAAACGTTGGTTGCGGTCAGAGCTCCGCATCCCGCTGGTCCATACGGAGCTTTTTCACCTCCTTATGCAGCGAGCTTGCAAACGGAGGTGTATTTTTATTATGAAGCAACGTCACGATTCCCTTGACAACCAGAAGCGCCCTTCCCTTGCCAATCCTCGGGTTCTCACGGCGGCGGCCCTTTTGACGGCTGTCAGCTTCGTTTTGGCCTACCTGGCCAAGAGCATTTTCGGCCCCGGCGTCATCCGCGTGACCTTTGAGTGCCTGCCCGTCTTCTTCGGCAGCATGGTCTTCGGACCCGCCATCGGCGTGGGCATTGCGGTAGCCGCCGATCTTCTCTCCTGCTTACAGGCCTCCATGACCCCAAACCTCATCGTGACGGCGGGAGCGGCGGTGCTGGGAGGCTTGTCGGGGATTCTGTTCCGCTATTTGCCCTCCCGGGTGAAGCCGAAAACGAGAATCCTTCTTTCGGTGGCTCTCTCCCACCTTGTTGGCTCTATGCTGATCAAATCGGCGGGGCTGTATCTCTACTTCGGATGGGCCATCCTGTGGCGGATCCCCGTCTACCTAGGCATTGCGGCGGCCGAGACCCTTCTCTTACAGTATCTTATGACAAGCGACGCGCTGATGCACCAGATCGGAAAGGTAATGCAAAAATGAATTACGAGGAAGCCATCAACTTTATCCATTCGGTGGAATGGCAGGGCAGCCGCCCCGGTCTTACCCGCATCACCGAGCTCCTCTCCCGCCTCGGCAACCCCGAGCGGGGCCTCCGGGCCGTCCACGTGGCGGGTACCAACGGCAAGGGCTCCTTCTGCGCGATGCTGGAATCGGTCCTGCGCCACGCCGGCTATCGGACGGGGCTCTTCGTTTCCCCTTATATTGAGGAATTTGAGGAACGGATCCAGTGTAACGGTCATCTCATCGACCGTCAGGAGCTGGCCGAGATCGTCACCGAGATCGCGCCGATCTGTCGGAGCATGGAGGATCTCCCCACCGAGTTTGAGATCCTAACCGCCATCGGCTTTCTGTATTTCAAGAAAAAACAGGTTGAGGTGGCCGTCATCGAGTGCGGCATGGGAGGACGGCTTGACTCCACCAACGTCATCGACGAGCCTCTGCTCTCGGTCATCACCGGGATCGCCCTTGATCACGTACAGTTCCTCGGCGACACGGTGGAGAAGATCGCCGCCGAAAAGGCCGGCATCATCAAGGCGGGACGCCCCGTTCTCTACGGCGGACGGGATGCCGCCGCGGGGGCTGTGATTGCCGAAAAGGCAACTGAGCTTGGTTCTTTGCTGTTTGAAAAGGATTTTGATGCGATCGAAAACGTGACCTGCTCTCTTCATGGGACGGTCTTTGATTACAAGGAGCACAGGGCCGTTCATCTCCCGCTGATCGGCTGCCATCAGGCAGAAAACGGTGCCTCGGTGCTGGAGGCGGTGGCCATTCTGCGCCGCGAGGGCCTTGCCATCTCTGACGATGCCCTGCGGGACGGTCTTGCCGCCGTTACCTGGAAGGGGCGCTTTGAAAAGCTCGGCGACACCCCTACCGTCCTCTTTGACGGCGGTCACAACGAGGAGGGGGTTCGTGCCGCCGTCAAGACGGTGAAGGCCTGCTTTGGAGAGCAAAAGCTCCTCGTGATCTCCGGTGTGATGAAGGACAAGGATTACGACACCATCGCCACCGCCCTTTCCTCGGTGGCTGATACCGTCTACACCGTTACTCCCGCCAATCCCCGCGCCCTCCCTGCGGCAGAGTATGCCAAGGTGATCGAAGCCAAGGGGCTCCCCGCCGTACCCTGCTCCGATTTCAGTGAGGCGGTGGGACAGGCCTACGCCCGCGCCAAGAAGGACGGTGCGCCTCTGCTCTGCGTCGGCTCTCTCTATGCCTACGGCGATTTCAAAAAAGCGCTCTCCGCCTGTCAAGGGGAGGACGCCGAGGACGCCGCTCCGACCCTTGATCCCAAGGTCGTGAGCAAAAAGCGCGCCAAGGGGCTGCTTGTGACGGTCGCGATCCTGTTCTGCGTACTGTTGGCGCTGAATTTTGCCCTGGACAGCGGCCTTTTGGGCAAGCTCCTTTCGGGAGACGACAAGGCGCCGAATCGGCAGCCCGTGGAGCTCCGGGAGCCCGATTACGAGGAAAATATCTTTGAAGACGAGGACTATCTCGACCTCAACCGCGCCATTCTCTACACCGAGGGGGCTCTTTCGGTCTATCTGATCAACGAGGCCGATTTTACCGCCACCGGGGCGGTGGCCACCTTCTTCGGCGAGTATTTTGACGCCGTCATCATGGGGGATCACCGTCGGCTGAACGCCTGCTTTACCGAGGAATATCGGGACAAAAACGGCAGAAGGAACCGCTTTACCATGCAGAAGCTCTACGACATGGAGGTCGTTAAGCTGGCGGAATACATCATCAACGAGGGAACCGCCGACCAGACCACCGTCTACGAGTTTGAGGTCTCCTACCGCATCCGCCACAACAACGGCACCTTCCGCGACGACCTGGTAAGCGATATGGCCCGCCCCCAGATTTATCAGCTCTATCGCCTGGATCGTACCGAGGAGATTTTGATTCAGTCGATTTCGGAGTATAACATCAAGCATTAATGTCACTCGCAAAAAAATCCATCCTTCGATCGAAGGATGGATTTTTATCTTTCTTACAGCTCCCAGCCCGTCGGTTCCTTGCCGCAGGCACGGATGGTGACCGAGGCGAGGACGGCGAGGGAGTCGGTATAATACCGATCCAGCTTGCCGCTTTTTTTCAGCAGCGACAGCTCGGTACAGCCGAGGATGAGGGTCTGACAGCCCTGCGCCCGCAGACTATCAGCCACGGCGAAGAAGCGGTCGTAGTCCACGGGGAGGCCCTTTTTGATCTGGCCGTAGATGATATCCGAGATGACGGCCTGCTCGGCCTCGGAGGGGGCTACCGCCTCGATGCCCGCACGGCGGCAGACCTCGTGGTAGGCGCCCGATTTAACGGTTCCCTCGGTGGCGAGGATGCCGACCTTGTTCCAGCCTTGGGCAGCGCAGTAGGACACCGTTTCGGTGATGATATTGATGATGGGCACGCCGGTTTGACGGCTCAGCTCGTCGTAGAAATAATGGGCGGTGTTGCAGGGGAGAACGATGACCTCGGCTCCTGCGCGGATGAGACGTCCTGCCTCCTCCACCATGACGGGGAGAGGGTTCTCGTCACTCTGTCCCAGGATGAAGGCAGTGCGGTCGGGGGTGGTGGCGCGGCTGGAAATCACCATGTCGATGTGATCCTGATCCCGTGTCACCTTGGTGTGCTCGGTGAGCATCTCATAAAAATACACCGTCGCCATGGGTCCCAGACCGCCGAGTATGCCCAGCACCCGGTATGCTTCCCTGTTCTGCATCGCTTGCCTCCCTGATCGTTTTCATTCAGTATTATAACATGCTTTTCAGCGTTTGACAATGGATCGGGGGAATTTTTTGACATTTTTTAAAAAAAACCGCCTTTCCCCCTCCAAACGCATAAAGCTCCCTCAAATCCGCCATACTTTCTCAAAACGGCTTTGGCGAAAGGAGCGACGCATGTTTCCCATTCTGATCCGAACGGTTCTGATCTATCTGGTTCTGGTTGTTTCCATTCGCCTGACCGGCAAACGCCAGGTGGGAGAAATGCAGCTTTCGGAGCTGATCACTGCCTTTCTCATCTCCGAGGTGGCCGCGGCGCCCCTGTCGGACACCGACATTCCTCTCGTCTATGCCGTCCTGCCGATCCTGATCCTGGCCTGCCTTGAGATCATCATTTCCTTCGCCACCACCAAGTCACCCCTTCTCAAGCGATTCTTTGAGCCACCGCCTACCGTCCTGATCGCAAAGGGAAAGCTGAATCAGCACGCCATGAGAAAACAGCGCATCACCCTCGACGAGATGATCTCGGCCCTACGGCTGAAGGAGGTGGCCGACCTCTCAAAGATCCGTTACTGCTTCTTGGAGCACAACGGTCAGCTCTCCTCCTTTACGGCAGAGGACGGTCTGTTTCTTCCCGTGGTGGTAGACGGAGAGGTCCATTCCCACTTTCTCTCCATTTTGGGGCGGGACGAGGGTTGGCTGAAAGCACGGCTGGCCTCCGATAAACGAAACCGGAGGGCGTTATTTCTCATGATCACCGATGGGAATACCGTCCATTATATCGAAAAGGAAAAGGGGACTTGATATGAAGGCGTTCGTTGCGGCTCTTGCCGTTTTTGCCCTTCTCATCGGCGGCTCGGTAATCCATGCCCTTTGTCTTGAGCGAATCACCGACCGCCTGTTCACGCTGGAGGGCTCCTTTCCCGAAAAGGAGGCAGAAACAAACGCCCCCGACCCGGCCATACGGCAGGCGGAGGCGTATTGGAACACGGTGCGGGATCGGCTGGCGGGTACCGTGAATATGCGGTATCTGAACGCCGTATCCAACGCGCTTCGCAACGTCATCGACTATTACGAGGAGGGTTCGGTCTCCGATTACGAGGCCTCCCGAAGCCTTTTGCGGGAGGCGGTGGAGACCTTGCGATTATCCGACAAGGTGGGCTTTGCCTCGGTCATCTGAACGCCGTCTCGCCATCGGAAAGCAGCACCCGCGTGCGGAGGATGGTACAATCGGGAATACCAAGATATTTTGCCACGTATTCGGGATTCAAATACTCCGAGGGGGAGGCGCTGAGCACACAGGTCAGCGTCTTCCCTTCTTTTCGATAGGAATGGATCATGGGCTTGATGTCGGTTTCCTTTTCCCCGCTTTTGGTACGCTTCATCAGGACGATGGCGTCGGCCTCCAGGGGCGTGACGTCAAAATCCTCTTCATTCTCCAGCCGATACTCGGCGTAGCGGATCTCGGTGAACTTGGCGGTGGGAGTATAGGCCTCCTGTACCCGCATCTCGGGAGGGAAGGCGCCGTTCAAGCGCTCGGTCAGCTCGGCCTCGCTCATGGGACGGTCCAGCTTAAAGTCCAAAAGCTCGCAGACGCTCTCGGCTCCTACCGACAGAGGCAGGGCAAAGACCATCTTGGGGTGAGGGTTAAAGCCCTCGGAATACTTAATGGGGATCCCGGCGCGGATCATGACGTTTTTCATGGTGCGGTTGAGGTCCAGATGGGAGATAAACTGTAAGCTCCCCACCTTGGTAAAACGCACTCTTACAGACCCGGACAGCATGAGCGTTCACCTCCCAGCTTATTGGCCCCGCAGCCCGAGCAGTGCTCGCGGCAGCTTGGCGTGGTTTTCGATTCGTAGGCCTTCTTGCGCTCGCGGAGGAAGAAGTCCTTGGTCACGCCGCAGTCGATCACGTCCCAGGGCAGGACCTCGTCAAGGCCGAAGTCCCGGTTGGCGTAGAAGGCGGGATCGATCCCTGCCCGCTCGAAGGCAGAAAGCCAGGTCTCGTAGGAGAAATGCTCGTCCCAGCCGTCGAACTTCTGTCCCAGCTTATGGGCTTCCAGCAGCGCCCTGCCCAGGCGTCGGTCGCCTCTGGCAAAGACTGCCTCGATGCGGCTGACCTTGGCCTCGTGCCAGTTGTAGCGGATGTGCTTCTTCCCCTTGATGCAGGCGAGAAGATGCTCCTGCTTTGCCATCAGGGACTCAAGGGAGTCCTGCCCGTTCCACTGGAAGGAGGTAAAGGGCTTTGGTACGAAGCAGGCCACGCTGATGGTAACCGTGGGGGCTCGGCCCTTCATGCGGTTGGGGTTCTTGTAATATTCCTCGTTGACCTTTTCGGCCAGATCGGCGATGCCCTCAATGTCCTCCAGAGTCTCGGTGGGAAGGCCGTTCATGAAGTAGAGCTTGACCGAGGTCTTCCCTGCCTCAAAGGCGGTGCGGCAGGCCCGCATGAGATCCTCCTCGCAGACGTTCTTGTTGATGGCGTCACGGAGGCGCTGGGTACCCGCCTCGGGGGCAAAGGTCAATCCTCCGGTACGGACGGTGGAGATCTTCTCCATCAGCTCCTTGGTAAAGCTGTCGATGCGGAGAGAGGGCAGCGACAGACTGATCTTGGAATCGTTGGTCCATTCCAAAAGGGTATCGGTAAGCTTGGTCAGCTCGGAATAGTCGCTGATGCTGAGAGAGGAGAGGGAGATCTCGTCGTAGCCGGTGTTTTCATACAGGCATTTGGCCTGCTCGTTCAGCACGTCGGGCGTCTTTTCCCGGACGGGGCGGAAGATGATCCCCGCCTGGCAGAAGCGGCAGCCCCGAATACAGCCGCGGTAGACCTCCAGCATAATGCGGTCGTGCACCGTTTCAATATAGGGCATGACCAGCTTGTCGGGGAAATAGGACTTGTCCATGTCCTTGATGATCCGCTTGGTCACCTTTGCGGGAATATCGTCGTACTTCGGCGTATAGGCCTCGATGGTGCCGTCCTCCTTGTAGGTCACCTCGTAGAAGGCGGGAACGTAGAAGCCGGGGATCTTGGCCAGCTCGTGAAGGAAGCCCTGACGGGTATAGCTGCCGTCCTCCTTCATACGGATATAGAGACGGGCCATTTCAGGGAGGGCCTCCTCCCCCTCTCCGATGGAAAAGACGTCGAAGAAATCGGCCACCGGCTCGGCGTTATAGGCACAGGGGCCCCCTCCCACCACGATGGGATGGCTGTCGTCCCGATCACGAGAAAGGAGCGGGATCCCGCCGAGATCCAGCATATTCAGCACGTTGGAGTAGGAAAGCTCATACTGCAGGGTAAAGCCGACGATGTCGAAATCCTTGATGGGATCGCGGCTCTCGTGAGCAAAGAGGGGAATGTGATGCTCCCGCATCTTCTCCTCCATATCGTCCCACGGGGCGTAGACACGCTCGCACCAGACATCCTCCTCGCGGTTCAATACGCCGTAGAGAAGCCGCACACCCAGATTGGACATTCCGATCTCGTAGGTATCGGGAAAGCAGAAGGCAAAGCGGCACTTGATTTCGTTTTTATCCTTGATGATCTGACCGTATTCCCCGCCGGTATATCGTCCCGGCTTGAGGACCTGCTTCAGGATCGATCGCATTTTGGTATCCATAACTTTTCCTTTTCAAACAATCACGTTCTCACAAAAATGCAGTCTCACGACTGCATTTTTGTTTGATATTACAGTAGCATAAAGCGGGACAGCAAATACACCGGCACCAGCCAGAAGAGCTGGAACAGAGCCACGTAGACCGAGCTGATCCCCGCGATGGTGCCCAGCATGGCTACCGCCAGCGACAGGATCAATCCCACCACCATGGTAAGGATACTGACCACCAGATTGGATCGGGTCACGTGCTTCACCTTGTCGCAAAGGGTGAAGGTGCGAAGCAGGGCCTTGGCCGATTTTTTGGAGACGATGCCGCTATCGGTGCGGTCGGAGCCGCGGCGGCTTTCGACAACGTCGCTGTACTTCAGAACGCGCACCGGGTACTTGGACAGGCGGATGCGGGTGCTGAGCATAGCGTCGTTGATGTTGGGATCGACGGTCTTGATGCCGACACAGATGCCGGAGCGGTAGAGGTTCTTCAAGGTCACCTCAAACTCGGGATCGATGCGGTAGCGCACGTAAAGCTTGGCCACCACCTCGTCGTCGGACACCAGATACAGGATGTTCAGATCGCCGCCCCCCTCGATCTCCTCGTCGTCGGGATCGGAGATCGGCGCGTAGCCGTGCTGGCGGAGGTAATCGGCCTTACCGATATAAAGGTGATGCTCGTCTACCAGAGCCTCGACGCCCTCGTTTTCAATGGCGAGGATCTCGGTGTTTTCGGAGTGACCGAAGTCGGCCGTCACCACGTTCAGCACGTCGGAGAGAGGGCCTCCCAGCACCGCGTAGACGCTGGCCACGTTATAGATGACGGTATCGATCCGGCCTGATCCGAAGACGTTGATGGAGCGGATCTTCACGCCGCCCGTGGGGAAGACCTCGCGGTCGTCAAAGGAAATGGAGGCGGCGGTGGTGTACTCGTCGATGGCGGCCTCGCCCACGAAGGCAGACTTCATGTCATAGGCGATCTTGGCGGCCTTGAAGGCAGGCAGACCGAAGGCCAGGAAGATGGAGGCCGGCATACAGAAGGAGAACACCGTATAACCCAGCATGATAGCATCCTGCCAGGTCTGGAACTTGAAGGCACCCACCAAAACACCCACTGCCAACGCCACGGCGGTGGCGGGAAGGAAGGCGTTGAGCACCAGCTTCAGGGTGGGATAGGCCTGGGTGCGGCGGAAATACCCGTCCACAAAGGCGGTCTTATTGATCTTGAAGATGGAGGGGGAGTGGGGCAGGAACTCGTCAAAGGCACGGGTCTCCAGCTCCGCGTCGTGAAGCTCCAGCTTCTCAAGGGCAAACTTGGTGCGCTTGGAGGACACCACATTAAAGGTCATGATCTCGCGGCGGAGATCCAGCCGTTCCCCGATCATGGTAAACACAAGGCAAAGAGAGGCGGGGAAATGGAAGGTCACGAACCTGGTTCCTGCCGGGAAGAAGCAGGCAGCCACCGAATACAACACCGAAACGCCCAGCAGGATCGGCAGGAAGCTTTCGGGAGTGGGCTTCTTTTCCCGCAGGGATTGGAATCCCTTCAGAACCTGCTTATAGCAGAGGGCAAAGCCGATCAAAAGGATCTGCAGTCCCACCATCACGTTCACCACGGGATAATAGGCGGGGTTCACGGCGTCGGCCAGGGCTCCCCCCAGGGCCGCCACGTTTTCGTAGAAGAAGAGCATCACAGCGATCACGGCTGCCCCAAAGAGGCAGAGCACGCTCCGTCCGTAGGCTGCTTTATAATTTTCCATGATGTCCTTGGACTCGGCAGGGGCGATAAACTCCCGCTCGGGCTCCCGATCGGTCTGCGCCGCTTTGGCGCCGTCCTCCTCGGGGATCAGCTCGTCCATGTGGTCACGAAGCTTATCGGCCGTTTCCTTACCGATGGCACGATCCAGCTCCTCGTCCATACCGAAGGCCAGCATCAGGTTGGCGTCGGTTTCATCAAATCCCACGTCGGGGGCAATGGTCATATCGGAGTCGTCCTCATCGCCTTCATCCGACGGCAGATCGTCAGGCCATTCGGACTCCGTCTCGTCGGCCGTCTCCTCGGCGGCCTCGGCCTCCTCGTCCGACGCAAAAAGATCGGCTTCCAGCTCGTCAAACTCGACGGTTTCGAAAATATCCAAGTCGGGGCGGACGATGCCGTCGTCGGTGTCCTCGCGGTCGGCCTCGTCCACCGTAAAGACGGCGGTCATGGCCGCGTCGGTGATGCCCTCCACGGCATTCAGATCCTCGACGGCTTCGGCATCCTCAAGAGCGTCAAGAGCTACAAGCTCGTCCTCGCTCTCGGTGTCTTCCGTTTCGGCAGCCGCTTCCTCGTCGGCCTCCTTTGCCTTCTCCATGAGGGCAGCAAGATCGACGGTAGCGGCTTCATCCACAAAGGCCACCTCGGTGGTCTCGGCGGAAGCCGTTTCCTCCGACGGTACCTCGGGGATCCGTTCGGTAGCCAGCAGCTCACGAACCGAGGCAAAGGTGGCTTCCTCCTCGCCCTCCTCCATGGAACCGAAGGCCAGCGTCCGCTCGGCGTCGGTCATGGGACGGAGAGGTGCGGGGCGGGTGTCGGACTTTTGGTCCTCTTCTCCCTCGCCGGGAACGTCGCAGACCTTTCCGCCGGCGCTGAGGTCGGCAAACAGCACCGAATCGGGAGCCGCATAGGTGGCGCCGGATTCTTCCTCCAGGTAGTGAGGGGCGTCTCCCTCCTCACGGCCCTCGGCGTCCTTCTCCTCCGCCAGCTCCATGGAGGTCAGGGTACGGACCATCTCGGTCTCCTCCTCCTCGCTCCACTGCTTGTCGCGGGCCGCCATTTTGGCGTAATCCTCCTCGGGGAGGTACTTTTTCATCAGTGCGTCGATATCCAGATCCTCAATGTCGGACTTAGGCACGGGGGTCACGAACACGTCCTCCTCCCCGTCGGGCATTTCCCGGCGGATCTCCTCCTCGGTAACCTCCGTGGCGGTGGCGTCGGAGCGGCGGAATTTATAGGTTTTTCTTACGTCGCCTTGAGGGACGGACACTGCCTCCTCCGCGGAAGGAACGGCATCGCCGTCCGCCATATTGGCTTTGAGCTTGGCAAGAAGATCGCTTGCCGAGATCTCGTCGTGTCGGTTTTCCATGAGACTGCCTCCTCTTGTTACTGTGATACGCGGCGCTGTCTTGCCGCCTCGCAAAGGATCACGGCCCCTGCCGTGGAAACGTTCAGGGAGTTGATGCTACCGTACATGGGAATGGAAATCAGATAGTCGCTTCGATCCTTCAGAAGACGGGACACCCCGAAGCCCTCGCTTCCCAAAATGATAGCGGCGGCACAGGTCATATCGGTGTGGTAGTACGCCTCGCCCCCTGCCTCCGCGGCAAAGATCCAAAGGCCTTTTTCCTTTAATTCCTCCACCGTTTGCGCCAGATTGGTGACCTTGGCCACCGGCACGTACTCAACGGCGCCGGCAGATGCCCGTCCCACCGCTTCGGTGAGTCCCACGGCGTGCCGCTTGGGAATGATGACGCCGTGTGCGCCGGCGCATTCGGCTACCCGCAGCAAAGCCCCCAGGTTCTGGGGATCCTCAATGCCGTCGGCCAGGATCAGCAGGGGCTTTTCGCCACGCTCCTCAGCCAGCTTCAGCATATCCTCTACCGTGGCGTAGTCCTTCAGGGCTGCCGAGGCGATGACGCCCTGGTGGGGCTGTCCTCCCGCCATGCGGTCCAGCTTGGTGCTTTCCACCTCGATCAGGGGAATGGAGCGCTTGATGGCCTCGGCGGCGATCACCGTAATAGAGCCGGTGCGCTCGCCCTTTTTGACGTAAAGCTTATCGATATTACGCCCGCTTTTGAGCAGCTCCGACACGGCGTTCCGTCCGATGACGTAGGATGCCGAGGTCGGCTGTGTCTCGATCCGTTCTTCACGGCGCTTGGGCTTGCGGTCGTAGCGTTTTTCCATATCTATCCCCTTCCGTTCGGGTTTCTTCGTATTTCGACAAGAATCCAACTTTAATTATAGCACATTAAACCGGTTTTGTATAGATGTTTTGAAAGAAAAAATGAAAAAAGACGCAGGTTTTTACCTGCGTCTCAAGCATACTTGCAGGAAAACAAGGAGGAAGCACGGGGTTAACCGTTTCTTTCACCTTGCTGCACGCCGTTTCGCTCTTGCCTTGCCAGCTCCCGCACGGCTCTGACTGCTTCGTCGACCTCCCGCTCCTGCGTGAACATCGACACCGAGGCGCGGACGGCGCCGTGGCGGGGCGTTCCCAGCGTGCGGTGTCCCAAGGGACAGCAGTGGAAGCCGCTTCGCACGCAGACCCCCTTCCCGTCAAGCCATTCTCCCACCTGCTCGGAGGGGAGCTCCGCCACGTTGAACAAAACGGTGCCACCTCCTGTCTCGGCGCCGTAGAGCTTCACACCGGGAATGGCGGAAAGGCCTTGGCGAAGGCGGTCACCGAGAGCATCCTCGTAAGCACCGATCTTCCCCACCCCGCGGCGGAGGACCTCGCGGATCCCCGCCTCCAAGGAGGCGATGGCGGGGGTGGGAAGGGTACCCGCCTCAAAGCGCTCGGGAAGGAAATCGGGCATGGCGGTCACAAGGGAATCCACACCGTTCCCGCCCGCCAAAAAGGCGCGCAGCTCCCTGCCCCTCTCCCGATAGCGATCGGCAAAGATCACGAAGCCGCTTCCCTGTATGCCGTAAAGCCCCTTATGCCCCGGAGCACAGATGGCGTCGGCATGACAGCCGCCAAGGGTGATAGGCTGCCGTCCCGCACTCTGGGAGGCATCTACAACGAAGGGAATCCCCCGCTTTTGACAGATGGCGCCGATCCTCTCCACCGGCATGGTCAGCCCGCAGAGGTTCGACACGTGATTACAGACCACGAGAGAGGTATCCTTGGTCAGCTTGCTCATAAACGACCGCAGAACCGCCTCGTCCCCGCCCCGCGCGTCAAATACGTCGTACTCGCAGGCGGGGAGCGCCGCTACCGGACGCAGCACGGCGTTATGCTCGATGCCGGAGATCAGGATCCGGCTCCTCGGCTTGGCAAAGGCGCGGATCGCCAGGTTCAGGGCGTAGGTGGCGTTCACCGTGAACACCACATTTTCGGGAAGGCCGCCGAACAGATCCGCTACCGCCTCCCGGCAGGAATAGATGGCCATGGCGGCCTGTCGGGAGAGGAGATGGGAGCTACGGCCGGGATTCCCGCCGTATTCCCTGAAGCAGCGTTCCGCCGCCCGATAAACGCTCTCCGGCTTGGGATAGGTGGTGGCGGCGTTATCCAGGTAGATCATGTGGTCTTAATGTCGGAATAGGGGATGCCGTACTCCGATAACAGCCGCCTCGCACTTCCCGTGTGACGGCAATCGATGCGGATGCCGTGGGTACAGCCCCGTCCGAGATAGTCGCCGTCCAGCTTGACGGCTCGTGAGGCGATCCCCTTCTCCTCAAACAGCTTCTGTGCCTTCAGGGAATAGGTGGAGGATCGCAGCGTGATCAGACAATTTGCCATGTTTTTTCCTTCCTTTCGATTTCATCGTGTATCTCACACCGTCAGTATATGGCGTTTTCCTCCGTTTTGACAGGAGCAAACGAATATTTTTTGCGCCTGAAGGTCGCGAAAACGCGAGATAAATGGCCAAAAACGCAAGAAAACGAGAGCATTTGAAATTTATTTTGAAAATTTCGGATTTTTCTTCAAAAAAGGGTTGACAAGCCGCCTCCTCTGTGCTATAATTGTGAGGCTGAAAAAATGTATTAAAATCGGAGGAAATTCCAAATGTCTACTTTTATGGCAAAAAAAGAGACGATCGACCGCAGATGGTATGTGATCGACGCCGCCGGTAAGCCCCTTGGTAAGACCGCGGTTGCCGCTGCCACCATCCTCAGAGGTAAGCACCGTCCCGAGTTCACCCCCCACGTGGATTGCGGTGAGTTCGTTATCATCATCAACGCAGACAAGGCTGTTCTGACCGGCAAGAAGCTGGAGCAGAAGTACTACTACCGTCATTCCGGCTACATCGGCGGTCTGAAGAAGGTTCAGTACAAGACCCTTATGGCTACCAAGCCCGAGAAGGCTATGG
>SVSM01000011.1 GCA_015064295.1 Oscillospiraceae bacterium
GCTTAGAAAAAGCAAAAGGGAAAGAAGTCCAAAACGCGCACGACGGCTCTTGGCTTTGTCGGTGCAAAAAGGGCTTGCGCCATGCGGAGCGCTCGTCTCTGCGGGTCGGTGATCCTGAGGGATGCGTTACCCTCTGCGGCACACAATGAAAAATATGTATGAATTGGTACAACATGGCCACTATAACGATCTCTGCGGCACACATGGAAAAGAATTGGCTCGGCCTTGTTGTCGCAAAAAGATTTCTGCGGCCAACATGGAAAAGAATCGGCGCGACGTTGTTGTCACAAAACGTTCTCTGCGGCCATCTTTGGAAAAAGCTATATTAACAGCACTCTCTTACGCCTTTGTAAGTATCCCCGATAGCAGTGTCTTGGCCGCAGTGCTGTGGGTGAGGCCTTGGTAGGATAAGCGACATCTTTTAGGTGAAAGGGTGGGGGGTTCCCAAAGGGGGGAGGGCGTCGGAACGAGCGCGTCAAAACTTGCTTTTGACCGCGACTGACCGCCCTTCCCCCTTGGCTCCTTCTTTGGGCACCTTTCTTTGAGTAAAGAAAGGTGCGAAAAAAGAATTCTTTCTTGTTCTATCTTCCTAACAAACGATCAGAAGAAACATAATCTCTCCCCGAAGGGAAACACTTTTTCCCCTCCGCAACAGAAAGAAATATAAGAATATTTTCGTAGTATTTATAGTAGGCCTTGTTGAAACTGTGGACAACCCCTAAAACCTTTGTCCAATAGGAAAAACCGCAAATTTCTAACGGAATTTCCTTGTTGAAAGAAAGGGTAAAAACGACAATCTTTTCCACATGAGGAAAACCGGTTCAAAACCTGTTTATAAATGTGGAAAACCTTACCGCTTCTTCACCGTTCGAATCAGCTCCTTTACCTCACTTTCAAAGGAGGTGTCGGTAGCCAGTCGCTTTTCCACCGTATCGATGGAATTGAGAATGGTGGTATGATCCCGGCCAAACACACGGCCGATGGCGGGCAGAGAGCGATCGGTCAGCTTCTTGATCATATAAATCGCCACGTGGCGGGCAAAGGCGACGTTGCTGGTACGCTTGCGGCTCTTGAGATCCTCCACGGTAAGACCGTAGTGGGTTGAGACGGCATTGAGAATCTTATCGATGGTCACCGTTACCGATTCCGAGCCCACCATCTGGTCGGAGATACAACGGACAGCCAGATCCAGGGAGACCGGCTCTCCCGTCAGCATACATTGAGCCCAGATGCGCTTGACGGCGCCCTCCAGCTGACGGACGTTGGAGGTCAGGTTTTCGGCGATGTAGTCCATCACCTCGTCGGTAAAGGCTGCGCCGATATTTTGGGCCTTCTTTTTGACGATGGCGGTGCGGAGCTCCAGATCCGGGGGATTGATGTCGGCAATGACGCCGCACTCAAAGCGGGTACGGAGACGCTCCTCCAGCCGCTTGATGTCCCGGGGAGGCAGGTCGGAGGCAAGGATGATCTGCTTGCCGTTTTCATAGAGCTGGTTAAAGGTATGGAAAAACTCCTCCTGAGTGGCCTCGCGGCCGGCGATAAACTGAATATCGTCGATGAGGAGCACATCGGCAGAGCGGTATTTTTCGCGGAACTCCACGTTAAGGTTGCGGCTGATGGCGTCGATCATCTGATTGGTAAATTCCTCGCCCTTGACGTAGACGACGCGATAGTCGGGGAAATTCTCCTTGATGCGGTGGGTAATGGCGTAGAGAAGGTGCGTCTTGCCCAGGCCGGAATTTCCGTAGATAAAGAGGGGATTGGCCTGTCCCGCCGGCTGGGTAGCCACCGACAGGGCGGCGGCATGAGCAAATTGATTGGCCTTGCCCACCACGAAGTTCTCAAAGGTAAATTCGGCAAAGGCAGTGGGAACCGAGGCGCGGTTCAGCACTCGATTGTTGCCGACGGTGGAATAGAAATCGGTTTCGGGATTGACCTTGGTCTCGGCCTGCTCGGCGGCAGCCGTCATACGCTCGGTGAGATTGGATTCCTGCTGGACCGAGCGGATGCTGACCGAGACGTCAAAGCCCACGGTGTCGCGGATGGCACGAGCGATGACGTTGAGGTAGCGGCTGTAAATGATGTCCCGCTTGAAGTCGGAGCGAATGACGAAGACGGCGGTATCCTCGGTGAGGATGGTGAGCTTCAGGTCCTCAAACCACAGCTTCATGATGGTATTGGAGTAGTCGTTATCCTCGCGGATACGGGTCAGAGCCATCGACCAGATTTCGTCGAGTTGGAGGGAATCGGACGGTGTCAGCATGGTGGTAGACCTTTCGGTGGATGTATTTTTGGGTTGGTGGATATATAGATTAACAATATCAATATAGATAACTATATTATAAAGGGATTTCGGTAGGTTTTCAACAGATTCTGTGGAAAATTTACAGTATATTTACTTTTTGAAGGGGGGTTCCCTGCGGGGTGGGGTGTAGATTTCTTCTTAATGCGTTTGTTTCTTCTGATCGTTTGTAAGGAAGATAGAATGAGAAGAATGTTTTTTCGTTCCTTTCTTGGGCGCCCAAGAAAGGAACCAAAGAAACTGCCAAGGGGGAAGGGCGGTCAGTCGCGGTCAAAAGCAAGTTTTGACGCGCTCGTTCCGACGCCCTCCCCCCTTTGGGATCCCCCCACCCTTCTGCCTAAAAGGGTAAGCCCAACCTACCAAGGTTACGCCCACAGCACTGCGGCCAAAGTCCCTGCTATCGGGGATACTTACAAAGGCGTAAGAGAGTGCTGTTAATATAGCTTTTTCCAAAGATGGCCGCAGAGAACGTTTTCTGGAAACAATGCTGCGTCCATTCGACCTTTTTCATGGCGGGCCGCAGAGATCGTTTTGAAGCGGCCATATTGTACCAACTCAACCATATTTTTTCATTATGTGCCGCAGAGGGTAACGCATCCCTCAGGATCACCGACCCGCAGAGACGAGCGCACCGTATGGTGCAAGCCCTTTTTGCAGCGGCAATGCCAAGAGCCGTCGGGCGCGTTTTGGATTTCTTTCCCGTTTGCTTTTACAAAGCCAAGCCGCCGAGCCGGCCGTGCGCTGAATGCGCACAGGCGAGGCGTGAAGCTTCTTCTTTTTGATTCTAAAACTTTTTCTTCCAAGAAGAAGAAAAAGTTTTAGCTCCTTCTTTGGGCACCTTTCTTTGAGTAAAGAAAGGTGCAAAAGAAAAACTCGATTCGCAGTATCTTCATCCCTGTAAAAAAACAACAAAAAAAGAGAACCGCACTTTCATACGGTTCTCTCATTTTTGAAAATAAATAAATCATATATAAAGCGGTCAACCGCCGGATCTTCGAAAAAATTCTATATGAAAAATCTATTTCAAACGCGCAACTTATTTGGCAAAATCAATCGCGCGGCTTTCACGAATCAAATGGATCTTGATCTGTCCGGGGTATTCCAGACTGCTTTCGATCTTCTTCACGATCTCACGGGCCGTGAGGATCATCTGATCGTCGTTGACCTCTTCGGGCTTGACCATCACGCGGATCTCGCGTCCTGCCTGGATGGCGAAGGATTTCTCCACGCCGGGGAAGGAATTGGCGATCTCCTCCAGACGCTGCAGACGCTTCAGATAGTTCTCCAGATCCTCGCGTCTTGCGCCGGGTCTGGCAGCGGAAATGGCGTCGGCGGCCTGAATGATCATGGCCACGATGGTCTGAGGCTCCACGTCGTTGTGATGGGCCTCGATGGCGTGGATCACGTCCCGATTTTCCTTGTACTTTCTTGCGATGTCGATACCGATCTGAACGTGAGAGCCCTCAACCTCCTGGGTCATGGCCTTGCCGATGTCGTGGAGCAGGCCGGCACGCTTGGCCAGCGTGGAATCCACGCCCAGCTCGTCGGCAATGATGCCGGCAATGTGTGCCACCTCAATGGAGTGATCCAGCACGTTCTGTCCGTAGCTGGTACGGTAGCGAAGCCGTCCCAGCAGCTTGACCAGCTCGCCGTTCAGGCCGTGTACGCCGGTGTCGAAGGTTGCCCGTTCGCCCGATTGCTTGATGATGTTCTCCACTTCCTTGCGGGCCTTTTCCACCGTTTCCTCGATACGGGTGGGATGGATGCGGCCATCGGAAATGAGCTTCTCCAGAGCGAGTCTTGCAATCTCGCGTCTGACGGGATCGAAGCAGGAGACGGTAATGGCCTCCGGCGTGTCGTCGATGATGAGATCGACGCCCGTCATGGTTTCAATGGTACGAATATTACGACCTTCACGGCCGATGATACGGCCCTTCATGTCGTCACTGGGGAGTGCGACAACCGATACGGTTGCCTCGGATACGTGGTCGGATGCACAGCGCTGAATGGCGAGGGAAATGATCTCTCTGGCCTTGCGGTCGGCATCGTCCTTCAGCTGCGATTCGATCTCAACGATCTTCATCGCCGCCTCGTGCTTGGCGTCGTCCTCGATGAGACGTACCAGCTCGTCCTTGGCCTCGTCGCGGGACAGGCCTGCGATGGCTTCCAGCTTGGAGAGCTGCTCCTGACGGACCTGCTCGGCCTTTTCGTTCAGCTCTTCCTGCTCCTTGATCTTCGTCTTCAGCGTTTCTTCCTTGCGCTCGTAGCTCTCGATCTTCTTCTCGAGGGCCTCCTCGCGCTGGACGGCACGGCGCTCCAGGCGCGTGACCTCGTTCCGACGCTCCTTGATCTCTTTTTCGGCCTCGTTGCGGTCCCGAATGATCTTTTCCTTGGCTTCGAGAAGCGCTTCCTTCTTCATGGTCTCGGACGCCTTTTCCGCGTCCTCCAGGATACGCTTTGCCTCGTTTTCCGCCGAACCGATCTTGGCCTCTCCTACCTTTTTGCGGTAGGCGTTGCCGATCAGAGCGCCGATCAGAAGACCGACGAAGAGCGCGATCAATCCGATTGCGATTTTAATTCCCACAGTACACCTCCTTATGTTGATGAATTTATGCAGCATCAAAAAATACTTACACATAGTATCATTTTAATATATTGTAGCGCAAATGTCAAGGGTTTTCCGGAAAAACGCCGATTTTGGAGGAAGTAACGATGGGGCTCCGCCCCAAACCCCGCCAAGAAAACTTTTTGAAAAAAGTTTTCTTGGAGCTTTCAAAAACTTTTGACGACAAAAAACGCCGATTTTGAAGGATTTTTGTTGTGAGCTTCCCATAAATCTCGCAAAAACGGAGTTTTTTCTCTTTCCCCAAAGCCGTCATTTCGCCCGAAACAGCGTTTCGGGCCATTCAAAGTTTTTGGGGGTGCAGGGGGGATTTTTACAAAAATCCCCCCATGCCGGGGTCTGGGGCGGAGCCCCATTGTCTGCCGGGGTTTGGGGCAGCGCCCCATAGGGATCTCCCCGCAGCGTTTCCAAAAACTGTGGGTTGCAAATTTCCCGAAAGCCGCTATAATGATAAAGAGAATCCCGTAAGAAAGGAACCGCCATGGAAACGATCCGCATTAGCCCCGACCGCATGAAGATCATCTTGAACGAGGAGGACTGCCGGCGCTTTGCCGTCACCGACGAGGCCTTTGAGGGAGACGTGCGGGGTCTTTTGGGCAGGATCTTGGCCGATACCGAGGAGGCGGCGCTGCTGAACGTCGCCGCGGGGCGGCTCCATCTTCAGGTTTACGAGGCAGTAGACGGCGGATGTGAGATCTTTTTGACCTGTCTTGCCGAGGAGAGGCAAGAGGCGGCTGAGCCGTCGCCCCGGTATCTGGCGCTGTGGGATACCGACTCGCTCTTTATGCTCTGCCGCCGGCTGAAAAGCAGCGGCTGCGGCGGGCGGCTCTTGCGGATGGGAGCGCGCTGGTACCTGGATTTTCAGGGAGGCAAGATCCCCCTGGCCGCCCTGGATTTCGGAGAGACCGCCGAAGGGGAAACGGCGGCTTACATAAGCGAATACGCCACCTGCTTGGCCGAGGATGTGATCGCGGCGTTGGGGTAAGGAGGGGGACGGAGTACGGCGGGGGCGTTGCCCCCTGCACCCCCACTTGGGTCCTTCTTGAAAGAAGGTCCCAAGACCCCCAAGAACTTTGAATGGCCCGAAACGTTGTTTCGGGCAAAAAGCCGCCTATACAACGACAAAAACTCCGTTTTCACAAGATTTGTGGGAAGAACACACAAAATCCTGCGAAAAACGGAGTTTTTCGCTATCCAAAGTTCTTGAAAAGTCAAGAAAAACTTCTTTCAAGAAGTTCCCAAGTGGGGGTGCAGGGGGCAACGCCCCTTGCGTCTCCCTTTCCTCAATCCTCCTGCGATGAGAGGAAGGCGTTTTCCAGGCGTGCGGCGGTGAAGAGCATCACGGCGTAGCCCAGGACGAAGAGGACGGCGATCTCGATATAGGGCTGAAGGAGGGAGAACCACTCCTGTCCGTCCACGGGGAGGCCGTACTCGGCGATGAGAGAAATCGAATCGATCAGGGCGGAGACCGTCAGAAAGGCGGTATAAAGACCGTCCATGACGAGAAAGCACCGCAAAACGGGATTTCCCTCCGGCAGGATACGGTTACCGAGGGAGATATCCACGCCGTTTCCCTGCTTCCGGATGGCGTGCCGGCGAAAGAGAAGGGCGATGCGGGCGGCGGCGGCTAAGAGTAACACCTCCAGCCCGAAGTTGATAAGTCCGAAGAGCAGGGCGGCCAGCAGGGTATCCAACGATGGGACGGTGGTGGTCACCAGGATGACGGCACCGCCCACCACCGAAAGAAAGAGGGTGGCAACGGCGGCCGCGGCCACGGGCTTATGGCCCTTCATCCAGGTAAAAAAGGCAAAGAGGGTGGCGGCGGCCGACACCGAGAAGGCGATCATGCCGAAGCCAAGGTCCTCCACCACGGACAGCAGCAGAACGGCAAGGCCGTAGGCCCCCACGAGGGCGATGATCCACTCGCCGCCCTCCCGCATACCGTCAAGAAAGACGAGATAGACGACGGCGGCCAGGCAGGCAAACAGAGCGATGACGCCGAAAAAGTCGGCGGCCACGGTGAGAAGGGAGGTCAGCGCCGGATCGTAGCGGTGGTTCCCGTAGAAGGCGTATTCGTAGATCAGATTCAGGGCGATACGCAGGATCTGCGGTAGGGTGGCCAGCAGCAAAATCAGGCGCAGGGCCGACTTGGCAAAGGGAGTTTTGACAGGATAGGACATAGGAGCTGTTACGCCGCCGGCTCAATAGAACCGCAGGTTGGCGATCACCTTTCCGAGAATGTAGACCTCGTCCACGATAATGGGCGAAAGGGAGGCGTTTTCAGGCTGGAGGCGGAAGTGCCCCTTCTCCTTGTAGAAGGTCTTGACGGTGGCACTGTCCTCCACCAGAGCCACGACGATGTCGCCGTTTTCGGCGGTGGCCGTCTGATGGACCACGATGAGGTCGCCGTCTAAAATGCCGGCCTCGATCATGCTGTCACCCGTGACACGAAGGGCAAAGAGCTCCTCGCGGCGGTAACCGCCCTTGGTCAGCGGGTAGTCTAAGTACCCCTCGTGGTTCTCTACCGCCAGAATGGGCATACCGGCCCGCACCTGACCGAGGATCGGAATCCGCAGATGGCGGTCGTTTCCCACCGTCTTTCCCGTGTTGATGGTGCGGCTCTTGCCGGGGTCCTTGCGGATCATGCCCTTTTCCTCCAGCCGCGAAAGATAGGCGTGGACGGTGGAGGTGCTCTTGATGCCAAGGGCGCACTGAATGTCCCGCACCGTGGGGGAGTAGCCCTCCCGCTCAATGGTCTCGGTGATGTAGTTGTAGATCGCTTGCTCTTTTTCGCTGTACCGGGATGCTCTCATGGAATCACCTCATGTGGAGTGTGGGGAGGGACGCCAAGGGGCGCTGCCCCTTGGAACCCCGGCGAGGGGGCTTTTTGGAAAAAGCCCCCTGCACCCCAAAAACTTTGGATGGCCGAAAATAACATTTTTGGCGAAAAACAAAGGGGTTTCTTGCAATATCTTCCCCTTCATCATACCATACTCCACCGCAAAATGCAAACGCTTGTTCGGATTTGGGGTGTAAATATTTTGTGAACGGAAAGACAGCGACGCTCTCGTCCCCCTTTCCTCCTCCCCGCGAAAAACGGAGTTTTTCGCCGTGAAAAGTTCTTGGGGGTCTCGGGGCCTTCTTTCAAGAAGGCCCCGAGTGGGGTCAAGGGGCAACGCCCCTTGTCGGTTCCCGCCCCCTACTCTCGCAGCCCCTCGATCTCGAACCGCCTCCGATACTGGCGGGGGGTAACGCCCTTGTATTTCTTGAAGGTCTTCACGAAATAGCTCAGGTCGTTGAAGCCGCAAGCAAAGGCCGCCTCGGTCACGGGACAGCCGCTGACCTTCAGCATACGGCAGGCGCTGTCGATGCGGTAGAGATTCAGGTAATCGATGGGGGAGCGGCGGGTGTAGCGCTTGAAGAACTCGCAGAAATAGTGGGGATTCATGCCGGCAACGGCGGCGAGGCCCTCAAGGGAGACCGGCTCGGCGTAATTCTCCTCGATCCATTGCAGGACGGCCTTCATTTTGGAATCTCCCGCCATGCGCTCCCGGGCATGGAGCTCCCCGCCCGAGGGGTTCTTCTCCCGCAGAAGAAGGCCGAGGATGGAATAGATCGCCCCCAGGGCGGCCAGCCGTCCGCCTCCCTTTTCCCCCCGCTTCAGGGCGGCGATAAGCTCGGCGGTCAGGGCGGGGACTTGGCTTTCCCCATGGGGGAAATAGCAGGGGATTCCCCCGTCGTGGCGGTCGGTGAGATGGCGCAGATCCTGCAGCCAGCCCGAGTGGCTCTTGCCGTAGAGCATGGACAGGTCGAACACCACGCAGTAGTAGCGGCAATCCTTGGGCATGCCGCCGTGGATGAGGCCGCAGTTCACCAGCACCACGTCGCCGGGGCCGGCCATATGCTCCTCCTCCCCCACGATGACGTGGAGGGAGCCCTCCTCCACCCGGATGAGCTCAAATTCGTTATGCCAATGGAAGGGCATGATGTAGCGGGAATGGCCGCTGTCGATGCGGTAGAGCTCCATGGGAAAGTCGGGAGTTCCGCGGGCGCGGATCTCGTTCAGCTCGCTGTATTTCATAAACGCTCCTATGCTCCAAAAACTGAATATTGTTATACTTTTTGTATAGTATACCACAAGTAATCGAAGAAAATCAAGAGTATAATGATCATATAAGGGGAAATTTTGCCGCCAAAGCGGCGGTTTCCCAAATCCCGAACAAAATACCATACGCCAAGGAGGAATCACAATGGCAGAAAACAGACTCATCGGTGACTATCCCGTCATCGGCATCCGTCCCATCATCGACGGAAGAAGAGGGCCTTTGAAGGTCCGCGAATCCCTTGAGGACCAGACCATGGGCATGGCCTACGCCGCCAAGAAGCTCTTCGAGGAGAACCTCCGCTACTCCAACGGCGAGCCGGTGAAGGTGGTCATCGCCGACACCACCATCGGCCGCGTGGCCGAGGCCGCCGCCTGCGCCGAGAAGTTCAAGAAGGAAGGCGTCATGATCACCCTGTCCGTCACCCCCTGCTGGTGCTACGGCTCCGAGACCATGGACATGGATCCCAACACCATCAAGGGCGTCTGGGGCTTTAACGCCACCGAGCGCCCCGGCGCCGTGTATCTTGCCTCGGTACTGGCCGGACACGCCCAGAAGGGCCTTCCCGCCTTCGGCATCTACGGTCACGACGTCCAGGACGCCGATGACACCACCATGCCCGACGACGTAAGAGAAAAGCTGCTTCGCTTTGCCCGCGCCGCCGTGGCCGTCGCTACCATGAAGGGTAAGTCCTATCTCCAGATCGGCTCCATCTGCATGGGTATCGTCGGCTCCTCCATCAGCCCCGAGTTCCTTGAGGAGTACCTCGGTATGCGGGTGGAATCGGTGGACGAGGTGGAGATCATCCGCCGCATGAGCGAGGAGATCTACGACAAGGCCGAGTTCGAAAAGGCCATGGCCTGGACCAAGGCCAACTGCCCCGAGTCCTTCGATAAGAACCCCGAGTTCGTCCGCAAGTCCCCCGAGCAGAAGGAAAAGGACTGGGAGTTCGTGGTCAAGATGGCCGTCATCATCAAGGATCTCATGAACGGCAATCCCAACCTGCCCGAGGGCCGCGAGGAGGAGATGGTGGGCCATAACGCCATCGCCGCCGGCTTCCAGGGCCAGAGACAGTGGACTGACTTCTATCCCAACTGTGACTTCGGCGAGGCCATCCTCAACACCTCCTTCGACTGGAACGGTGCCAGAGAGCCTTATATCCTCGCCACCGAAAACGACTGCCTGAACGGCATCTCCATGCTCTTCATGAAGCTGCTCACCGGCCGTGCCCAGATGTTTGCCGACGTCCGTACCCACTGGAACGCCGAGTCGGTCAAGCGTGTTACCGGCTACGACCTGGAGGGTAAGGCTGCCGAGGCCAAGGGCTTCATTCACCTCATCAACTCCGGTGCCTGCTGCCTCGACGCCTGCGGCGAGGTCAAGGACGAGACCGGCCGTGCCGTGATGAAGGAGTGGTGGAACGTTACCGACGCCGATTGCGACGCCATGCTGAAGGCCACCACCTGGGCAGCAGCCGATAACGGCTACTTCCGTGGCGGCGGCTATTCCTCCCGCTTCCTCACCCGTGCCGAGATGCCGGCTACCATGATCCGTCTGAATCTCATCAAGGGCCTGGGCCCGGTGGTTCAGATCGCCGAGGGCTGGACGGTGAACCTTCCCGACGAGGTCTCCGATATCCTCTGGAAGAGAACTGACTATACCTGGCCCTGCACCTGGTTTGCTCCCCGCTGCGACGGTAAGGAGGGAAGCCCCTTCAAGACCGCCTACGATATGATGAACAACTGGGGTGCCAACCACGGCGCCATCTCCTACGGCCATATCGGCGCCGATATCATTACCCTCTGCTCCATGCTGCGGATCCCCGTCTGTATGCATAACGTGCCTGAGGATCAGATCTTCCGTCCCGCCGCTTGGAACGCCTTCGGTATGGATAAGGAAGGTCAGGACTACCGCGCCTGCGCCGTCTACGGCCCGATGTATAAGTAAGAAAAGAAGGGAGCGCGGGGCTCTGCCCCGCACCCTGCTCAGGGGGGATTTTTGCAAAAATCCCCCCGAGACCCCCCAAAACCTTTGATGGCCGAAAACTCCGTTTTCGGCAGGGGAGTCGGAACACGGTGCTTTCCTGCGAAAAACGCAGTTTTTCGCCATTCAACGTTTTTGGAAATCCAAAAACCTTTTTTCAAAAAGGTTTTTCGGTGGGGTTGCAAGGGGCGACGCCCCTTGCGTTTCCCCCAATACTACTACGAGGTAATCATGATGTTAAAAGGAATTCCGAAGATCCTATCGCCGGAGCTTCTCAAGGTACTCTGCGAGATGGGCCACGGCGACACCATCTGCATTGGCGACGGCAACTTTCCCGCCGCCTCCACGGCCAAGGACGCCATTCTGATCCGTGCCGACGGCCACGGGGTACCGGAGCTGCTGGACGCCATCCTGCAGGTCTTCCCGCTGGATAAGCACGTGGCGCGTCCCGTCAAGCTCATGGCCGTCACCCCCTCCGACGAGGGAAAGGTCAAGACGCCCATCTGGGACGATTTCAAGGCCATCATCGGCAAGTACGACGATCGGGGTGCCGACGCCGTAGACTACCTTGAGCGCTTTCACTTCTACGACGAGGCCGCCAAGGCCTACTGCATCATCGCCACCGGCGAGAGTGCGCTCTACGCCAACGTCCTGATCCAGAAGGGCGTTGTGGTATAATCCGCAAAAAGAAAACAGGCCCGACGCCGTACGGCGTCGGGCCTGTTTGCGTAAAACCGACAGAGGTCTGTGGGTTTTCCGTTAGGTATTCTTCATGATGACGCTTTCCATGACGTCGGTGGAATGCTCGCAGGCATCCAGGCACATCTCCAGATCCTCGTAGATGCCCGACCAGGCGATGACGGTCTTGGCGTCAATGTCGGGGGAACGGAAGAGGGTTCTGACGCAATCGGAGTGGAGCTTATCCCCCTCGCTCTCGATGGAGTTGATGAGGCGGATGCTCTCCCGGAGGGCGGTGGAGCTCTTGAAGCTGCGGAACTCGGTGACGGCACGGTGCAGCTCGTCACAGCACTTGATGATCATTTCGGTGAAGACCAGCGCCTCGGCGCGGACCTCGGTCAGGCAGTACATATCGATCCGCAGCATGACATCGTCGATGCTGTCCACCACGTCGTCCAGGTTCTGGGCCAGGGCGACGATGTCCTCCCGCTCGATGGGGGTGATGAACTCGTGGCTCAGACGGGACATCATGTCGTGCTTTTCGTTGTCGGCGCGGTTTTCGATCTCGTGCATCTTGGCCATGCGGGAGCGGAAGAGATCCTCGTTAAAATCGGCCAGCGAATCGTGCAGGCAGGCAGCGGCCTCGCAGGCGAAGGCGGCGGTGCGGATGAAGTAGTCGAAATAATCGTAATCCTTTTCCTTTTTGAAAAACATAATCGTTTCCTTTCTACAAACGTATTACGGGATCAGAACAGCAGAAGAAAGAGCTTGACGGCAAGGAAGCCGAGCAGGCCGCAGCCGGGGAAGGTGAGGATCCAGGTGAGGACCATCTCCTTGACGACGCCCCAGTTGACGGCCGAGAGCCGCTTGGAGGCGCCGACGCCCATGATGGCGGTGGTCTTGGTGTGGGTGGTGCTGACGGGGATACCGGTCAGGGAGGCGATGAGCAGACACAGGGCGGCGCCCAGGTCGGCGGCAAAGCCCTGATAGGTCTGAAGCTTGACCATGTCCATGCCCACCGATTTGATGATGCGGTAGCCGCCGATGGAGGTACCGAGGGCCATGACGGCGGAGCAGAGGATCATGAGCCAGATGGGGATCACAAACTCGGTCTTGCCGGTCTGTCCGTTGGCCATGAAGATACCGAGGAGAAAGACGCCCATAAATTTCTGGCCGTCCTGGGCCCCGTGCATAAAGGCCATGGAGGCGCCGCCGCAGATCTGAGCGCCCCGGAAGAAGCCGGAGGTCTTGATTCGGTCGGCACGGCGGAAGAGGAACTCGGTCAGCTTGGCCGAGCCCAGACCGAACCCGAAGCCGAGAACCGAGGACAGGACAAGCCCTACCAGGACCTTGACCCATTCGTTGCCGCTGACACCGCCCAGGCCGTTGTGCATGGCGATGGCGGCGCCGGTGAGACCGGCGATGAGGGCGTGGCTCTCACTGGTGGGGATGCCGAACTTCCAGGCGGCAGTGGCCCAGACCACGATGGCGACCAGCGCCGCACAGAGGGCGGTGGTAGCTTCCTTGGCGTTACTGCCGAAGTCGACCATCTTGAAGATGGTGGTGGCCACCTTGGCGTTCAGGAGCGTCATGGCGAAGACGCCCAGGAAGTTAAAGACGGCGGCCATGAGAATCGCAGCCTTTGGCTTCATCGCTCTGGTGGAAACGCAGGTAGCGATGGCGTTTGGGGCGTCGGTCCAGCCGTTGACGAGAATGACGCCCAGCGTCAGAAGCGCTGTGATGGCGATCATGGGGCTTCCCGTCACAAGCCGGAGAAATTCATTGAAGCTGACAGTCATCGGGTGAGATGCCTTCCTCTCGCAAAAGATTGGCAGGCGGGCCTGCACTATCCTTAATTATACCAAAAAAGCGGTGTCCTGTCAAGAAAAAGAGCGGCCGAGAGATCTCGAAAAGCAGGAGGGCGTTGCCTGCCGATCCGCCTTGGGAACGGCGCATACCACCTGGGATCTTCCGTAACAAGAATCCAAGCCCCTGTTCCCATGCGAAAAAACGGAGTTTTTTCGCCATCCAAAGTTTTTGGGGGTGCAGGGGGGATTTTTTCAAAAATCCCCCCTGCCGGGGTATGGGGCGGCGCCCCAAGCCTCTCGTCAGCGCCCCAAGCCTCTCATCAGCGCCCCAAGCCCTTCGTCAGCGCCCCAAGCCCTTCGTCAGCGCCCCAAGTCACACGGCGGGGTAAAAAACAAAGCCCCCCGGAAACGGGGGGCTATCCTTTACAGAAACAAGGGCCGTGCCTGCCGGCCCTCGCGGGCGGCGGCAAGACAGTCGGGGAGCAGGGAGAAATCGGCCACCAGGGAATGGGGCTTTTTCTCGGGATCGTCCTGCCGCATCGGAACGAAAAAGACGCTCTTTTTTTCCAGCAGGGCGGCGATGTTCTTTAGGTTCGCGGCCATGGCGTCGTTGGAGGCCGGGGCCAGGAGGAGGGGGCGGCTTCGCCGCAGATGGGCCTTGACAGCCATGGTCACGGGGGTATCGGTAACGCCCAGGGCGATCTTAGCCAGGGTATTCCCGGTACAGGGTGCCACCACCAACACCTCCAGAGGAAGAGCGGGGCCGAGGGGCTCGGCATCGGGGATGGTCAGCACCGGCGGTCGGTGGCAGATGGCCTCGGCCTCCCGGATAAAGTCGGCGGCGTGTCCAAAGCGGGTATCGGTGGAGGCCGCGTTGAAGCTGAAGATGGGCAGCAGCTCCTCCCCCTGCTCGGCCAGCCTTCGCAGGGCGGCAAAGGCGGAAGCGAAGGTGCAGTAGGAGCCGCAGAAGGCAAAGCCGATCATACCGCCACCTCCCTTGCCTTACGGTGGAGACAGTCGGCAATGATCCGCCCCGCCGTGACGGGGGCGACCTTACCGGGGAGTGAGAGGGCGGTGATGACCTGAACGCCGTGGCGGAGGGCGGCGTCGCCGTCGACGCCGCCGGGCTTGGAGGCCAGATCGATGACGAAGGCCCCCGGCTTCATGGCGGCAAGACAGGACTCGGTGACCACCGTCTCGGGAACGGTGTTAAAGAGTACGTCAAACTCTCCCGCATAGGCAGGGAGAGTCTCGTAGTCACAGGCGCGGCAGCCGAAAAGCTGGGAAAGCGCCATGTCCCGATCCTTGCGGGAAACGGCGGTCACGTGAGCGCCCAGGGCGGTCAGCATCCGGCAGAGGGCCTTGCCGATGCGGCCGTAGCCCAGCACGCAGACCGAGGCGCCGTTTAGGGTAATATCCAGATGATTCATGGCGATGGCCACGGCGCCCTCGGCGGTGGGGATGGCGTTGAGGACGTTGAAGCGCTCCTCACGGCAGAGATCGCAGACGGCAACGCCGCGGGCGGCGAGGGCCTCCTCCAGCTCCGCAGGGAAGACGCCGCCGAAGGCGGCCGACACCGAAGAGAGATAGGGGGAAAGACGGTCGATCAGCACAGGGAGAGGGAGCTTTTCCTCGGCAAAGGGGAGGTTCAGCCGGCCGTTCCGCAGGACGGGGACGGGAAAGAGCAGAAGCTCGGCGCCTGCCAGGGCCTCCTCAAGAGGCAGGGAGAGCCCGCATCCGTATGTATCGAAGCCATACAATGCGGTATCGTAGCCCAGCTCCTCCAGCCGCTTCTTTGCGGCAAGCAGGCGGAGATCGCCGCCCAGGAGGGCGATTTTTGTCGGTTTTTTGTTTTTTACGTCGGGCATATGGGGGATTCCTTTCGTTGGGAGATCGTTTCGGCCGGAGGAAAAACCGCCGGCTGATACCAGTATATGAGGGGAAAACCGAAGGGTGCGACGGAGGGCCGTCATTCTTCCGTCATCTTCCCCAAAATTCCCGCCGAAGAATGTTACAAAGCGACGAAATTCACATTTTCTCTTGACAGGAGGGCGTAACTGTGGTATACTGTAATCGGAAAGAAAAGAACGCACAAGACAGCAAGCAAATGAAACGAAAGAGGTGATACCCGTGGCTCACAGTGCTCCGTACCCCTCGAAGAATGTTCGGAACCGTTAGGGGTACCAAAAACCGAAGAAAAACGAAAATTTGTCGTACCTTGCGCCTCGCTATCGCAACGTAACAAAAGATGTGGAAAACGCCTTCCCGAAGGATGGGAAGGCGTTGTTATTTGTGCTCGGAGGCCGCGATCTGTGCCGTAGGTCTGCGTTTTTGGGGCGGGGCGAGCCGTCTCTTTGGTCAAATCGCCCCAAAGCCGGCCGAAAAATCCGCTAAATTTTCTGAATATTCCTCTTGCTCTTTTCCTCAATTGGGTGTATACTTATCCTTTGTGGGGCAGCTTGCCCCCGAATTTGATTTGGAAAGGTCTGACAACGTCGTATGGAAGAGCTTCTTCCCTTAACTCTGGCCCTGTTTGCCGGGCTGATGCTTTCGCGTCTGACAAAAAAATTCAATCTCCCCGCCGTTACCGCCTATCTTGTGGCGGGTATCCTCATCGGTCCCTTCTGCCTCGGTGCCTTGGGAATCGATAAGCTGGGCTTTACCTCCCTGGACGGCGTCGAGCACTATGACCTCCTCTCGGAGGTGGCCCTGGGCTTTATTGCCTTTACCATGGGTAACGAGTTCCGTGTGGAGGCCCTCAAGAAGGTGGGCAGGCAGGCGGCTGTCATCGCCGTCTTCCAGGCGCTGGTGGCCACGGTGTTCGTGGACGCCGCCCTCATCGGACTCCATTTTCTGATGCCCCATAAGCTGCCCCTGTCGGCGGCCATTACCCTGGGTGCCATCGCTACCGCCACGGCTCCTGCCGCAACCCTGATGGTGGTGAAGCAGTATAAGGCCGACGGGCCCCTCACCCGTATGCTGCTGCCGGTGGTGGCTCTGGACGATATGGTGGGCCTGGTGGTCTTCGCCATCTCCTTCGGGATCTCCCGCGCCATTGAGCAGGGACACGTGGAGCTGGTCTCCATCGTGGTGGATCCCCTGGTGGAGGTGGTGGCTTCTCTGCTCCTGGGCGGCGTCATCGGCTACGCCTTCCATTTTATCGAGCAGTTCTTCCATTCCCGTACTAAGCGTATGAGCATCTCGGTGATGTTCGTCTTCCTGGCCGTGTCGCTCTCCCAGCTCCACGCCACCATCGGCCCGGTCACCCTGGGCTTCTCCTCCCTTTTGGTCTGTATGGCCATGGGCACCGTCTTCTGTAATCTCTGCTCCTTCTCGGAGGAGCTGATGGACCGTGTCGACCGCTGGACGGGGCCTCTCATGGTGCTCTTCTTCGTCCTGTCGGGCGCCGACCTCAACTTTACCGTCTTTGCCGATTGGGGCATCATTTTGGCAGGCGTCGTTTACATCCTCTTCCGTTCTCTCGGTAAGATCTACGGTGCAAACCTGGCCGCTCGCTTCACCCATTGCGAGCCGTCGATCCAGAAATATCTCGGCATTACCCTCCTGCCCCAGGCAGGTGTATCTCTTGGCATGTCGCTGACCGCTATGAGCCTCGGCGCGTCCGGTACCATCATTCGGAACGTGGCCCTCTTTGCCGTGCTGATCTACGAGCTGGTCGGCCCCCTGATGACGCGGATCGCCCTGCAGAAGGCAGGCGAGATCAAGGAGCGTCCCCTCACCGACCGCGAAAAAGCGGCCCTGGCGGGGAAGGGTTGAGGGGGGAGCGGCGCGGGGCTCTGCCCCGCACCCCGGCATGGGGGCTTTTTGAAAAAAGCCCCCAGCACCCCAAAAACTTTGAATGGCCGAAAACGCCGTTTTCGGCAGAGAATCGTAAAAAAGGTCTTCCCTTGCCAAGTGGCGGGAAGGCCTTTTTCTCTGTCATGCAAAAACGGTTTGTCCGAAGCAACGCTTCGGGCCGTTGAAGATCTTAGGGGTCGCAGGTAATTTGCGAAGCAAATGTTCTGCTGGGACCATTCTCCGAAAGAAGGCCCACTGCATCCTCTCCTCACAAAAGCAAAACGGCGATGAAGGCGGCGGTCAGCAGGGAGGCCAGCAGGAGACCGACGAAGAAGCCGACGAAAAAGCGGGTGAAAAATTCCATGGGGCAATACCTCGCGGGGTTTTGCCTTATTGTCTGCAAAATCCGCGATTTTATGCGAAAACGCCTGGCTTTTTGGGAAAACCGTACACGAACGAAAGAAGACGCCGTTTTTCAAGCCGGCCAATCGGCGGCTCACCGCCATCGGAGCAGATTCGGAAAGCCCCCGTCAATCGAAGGATTGACGGGGGCTTTTGCGTGATTCAGTCGGTATCGTCGGGAGGAGGGGATGCCTCCTTCTCCTTTTTCTTCGGGCGGCAGAGCGAGACCACGATCAGGATCGCCATGACGGCGATAAAGGAGGCCAGGCAAATGGTGTAGTAGCTCAGTCCGATGGCGATGCCGAGGCACCCGGCCACCCAGAGGGTCGAGGCGGTGGTCAGGCCGCTGACGGTGTCGTTGCGGTCGTTATGCAGGATACAGCCCGCGCCGATGAAGCCGATACCGCTGACCACCTGGGCAATGATGCGGGTGGGGTCGATGTCGGAATACTCGGCAAACATCTGCATCTGGATGAGAGCGATCACGGCGGCGCCGATGCAGACCATGGCGTGGGTCTTGATGCCGGCGGGATGGCCGTTCAGCTCCCGTTGCAGGCCGATGACCATGCCGATGACGGCGGCCAGCGCCACGCGGAACACGATTTCATACCATATCATATCGATACCTCCAAAGGAAAAACGGTGAGAGCTTTGCGATAAACTCTATTTTATCACAGGTTATGCCGTTTGTAACAAGAACGTGACAAAAAGGCGAAAAGGGAACGCGCTTCGCAAAAAAAGGGCTTTCCCCTCCCGTGAGGGGAAAGCCCGGTGTATTTACGTCCTGTCAGTTGCAACCGCAGCCGCAGTTACCGTTGCAGTACCAGTACAGGATCAGGAGGATCAGGAGGATGATCCAGACGTTGCAATCGTCGAAAATGTTGCAGAGGCAGCTCATAGTAAGACTTCCGTCCTTTCGCATATTTGGAAGGGGAGAGGCGGCGAACCGCTTTTCCCTTTCTGATAGTATTCTATGCGAGGGGGAGAGAAGTGTGCGTCTCTTACGAGGTTTTCTTTATCCGACCGCCGAAGGGGGCGGGGCGGCAGAGGTAATCGAGGGGACGGGCCAGCAGATTGATGACCAGCACGGCGCAGATGACGCCGATATGGGGGCTGACGAAATAGCGGACGATGACCGTCACGGCGCCGCCGATGACGCCGGCCGCAAGGGAGGCAAGCCCGCCGCGGGGGGAGGTGACGGGGTCGGTGGCCATGAACAGGACGCCGAGAAGCAGGTTCCCCGAGAGCAGGTGATAGGCGGCGTAGCGGAGAGCCACCGCATCGGAGGCGGCCGCCAGGGTGGGGAAGAGGTAGGTCAGAGCGCCCACCGTCAGAAGGAAGGCCACGGGAAGTCCGGGACGGACGATCCGACGGAGCATCAGATAGATACCGCCGGCAATCAGCAGGAGTGCCGACATCTCACCGATCAGTCCGGTGCGAAGGCCGACGAACATACTGCCCAGGGACTGGGCGGGCAGCTCACCCGACAGCAGGGTATCCAGCGCCGTGGTGCCGACGGCCTCAAACTTACCGACGGAGGGAGCGATGGCAGGGAGCTTGGCTCCGATGGCGGGGAGGGCGGTCATCACCTTGGGGAAGATGATATAGAGGATCGCCAGGGCGGTGGCGGCGGGATTGAGTCGGTTCTTGCCGGTGCCGCCGAAGAGCTGACGGACGGGGATGACGGCGATCACAGCCCCCAAAGCGGGAAGCCAGAGGGGCGCGGAAGGCGGCATACTCAAGGCCAGCAGGACGCCGGTGACGGCGGGAGCCAGATCCATCGCCGGGTTACGGCGGAAGCAGAAGATAGAGACCAGCTCTGCCATATAGCAGACGTAGACCGAGCAGAGGGCCAGGACCAGGGGGCGGAGTCCGAACAGGTAGACCGACCAGGCCAGAAGGGGAAGCAGGGTGATCAGCACGTCCAGCATCATGCCGTTGACCGAGCAGTCACTGCGGAGGGAGTCGGCGATGGCGATGGGCTTGACCGACAGGGGGCGGGAGTCGACCTCCTCGTCGTCCTCATCGGTCTCCTCGTCGGCTTCGGCGTCTGCCTCCTCTGCGGAGGGATCCTCGGCGGGAGAATCGTCGGCTTCGGCGGAGAGGGAGTTCTCGCCGGTTTCTTTGGCGGGAGCAACCGCCGCTTCAGCAGGGACGGAGTCCTCGGCAGGAGCGATGGTCGGTTCGACAGAGAGAGCATCCTTCACGGTAGTCTCCTCCGCAGGGAGGGCTATTTCCTCCACGGTGGGGACGTCCTTGACAGCCGGGAGTTCCTTGGCGGCTTGTTTTTTTGCGGGGAGCTCCTCGGCGGCCTGTTTTTTTAAAGAGCCTTTCTTCTCCGCGGGCGTTTTCTTAAGGGGCCTGAATTTGGCCGTAAGGACGGCCCAAAGAGAGCGCTTTTTTCTGTCAGGGGCGACTTTTGCGGAGGCCTTAGCTGCGACTGCCGATGCTGCCGCGCTTCTCTTAAGCTTGGCCTTGGCCCTTTCGTTCTTCTTTTTGTTCTTTTTATGCTTCATCGGGGCCTCCTGTGAGCGCGGCGCGATAGGCCGTGACGGTTTCGGCAAGGGGAAGTCCGGCGGGGCAGACGGCGGTACAGGCACCGCAGCCGATACAGGCGTCGATGTCCAGCCGCTTCGCGGCCTTTTCCCGGTCAGCCAGGGCCGCCTCGTAAAGCAGGGAGGGGGCCAGGCGCATGGGACAGGCGCGATGGCAGCGTCCGCAGCCGATGCAGACGCCGAAGCGCTTTTTGGCCCTGGCAAACAGGAGTGAGACCGCCTCGGTGTCGGGGGTCACGGGATCGTCGAGCTCGGCCTCCTGTGCCCGATAGCCTCCGCCCACGGTCAGGCGCATCCGCCTCCGCAGGGTGGGGTCTCCGTAGGCCAGAATCTCGGAGAGGGGGGTACCGAAGGGCACGGTCAAGACCCGAAGGGCACGGTGAGAAAGAGGCTCCTCGGCCAGGGTCAGGGTAGCGTCGGTATAGGGGATGCCCTTGGCAAGGGCGTCGAAGACGGCCTTGCAGAGCATGGGGGACACCACGGTATACCCGATCTTCTCCACGGAAGAGGCGGGGTGTATCTCCAAATTGAAGAGGGCGCTGACCAGCAGGCGGGGCTCCGACTGGGGGAACTTCCGGCGGAGGAAGGCGGCCTTCAGCATCCGGCTTCCCTTGGGGATAAAGTCACGGAGCAGGTCAGCGGCCGCCAGGCGATCTCTCGATACCGCAAAGACGGCGTGACGGGCCGACAGCAGCTTCATCAGGATCTTGGCGCCTGCCACCACCTCGCCGGGGGCGGCGAAGAAGAGGGCCTCGCGGGATTCGTTAAAGGGATCGTCGCCGGCGCAGTCGACGACGAGATGCTTGATGGTATACTCCCCCACGTCGGGCGGGGTAACGCCACGGGAGAGCAACAGATCGGAGAGGGCCTCGCGGCTCATATCGGCCAGCTTCCCCTCCACGGGAGAAAGGGGTGCGGCGTCGGGGACGTGGGGGTCACGGGCGATGACGACGGCCTTGCCGTCGGACTCCTCCCGAATCTCCTTGACGGTACCGCTGATGCCGCTGAAAAGGGCCGCCTTCCCCTCAAAGGGTGCGGCAACAAGACCGCCCCGTCCCACGGGATCTCCCACCGCAAGGGCGAGAGGGCGGGACGCCGCCGTCTTGAGCGTAATGATATCCGATTTGAGGATCTCGCCGTCGAGGGTGGGGCGCTTGCCCCGTTTGACCTTGAGACCGCCGCCAAAGCTGTTAGCCACGGGATCGTTCCTTTCAAGATGAGGTAAGGGAGGCCTGCCGCGAGGGGTTGGCATCCCATCTCTCTCATTATAGCGTATTGTCACGAAAAATACAAGGCGTGACGGCAAAAAATCTGTCAAGTGAACGAATTTTTCTTAAAAAGAGGAAGGAAATGGAGAAAAGGCGGGGAAATGTTCAAGATTTGTTTATAATTGAATGGTATACTTATCCTTGAATCTTTCCGCCGTTTTGCGGCGTTTGCCTAACGGGAGATATATCTATGATCAAAATCGAAAATCTGACCAAGCGCTACGGCACCAAGTACGCGCTTTCGGGGATCAGCTTTACCGTGAATAAGGGAGAGATCGTCGGCTTCTTGGGACCGAACGGCGCCGGGAAATCCACGACCATGAACATCCTCACCGGTTATCTGTCCTTCACCGACGGAAGGGTGGAGGTGGACGGCCTTGACGTGCTGGACTTTCCCGCCGAGGCCAAGAAGAGCATCGGCTACCTGCCGGAGCAGCCCCCCCTCTATCCCGAGATGACGGTCACCGAATACCTGAATTTCGTCTACGATCTGAAGGGCTGTACCCTGAATAAGAAAAAGCACATCGCCGAAATTCTGGAGGTGGTGAAGCTCACCGACGTGAAGAACCGCGTCATCGCCAATCTCTCCAAGGGCTACAAGCAGCGCGTCGGCATCGGACAGGCCCTGGTGGGAAACCCCAAGGTCATCATCCTGGACGAGCCTACCGTGGGTCTTGACCCCCGCCAGGTGGTGGAGATCCGCAACCTGATCCGCACCCTGGGCCTTGACCATACCGTGATCCTCAGCACCCACGTGCTGCAGGAGGTGCAGGCCGTCTGCGACCGTATCATCATCATCAACAAGGGCAAGATTGCGGCCGACCGCCGCACCGAGGACATTGCCGCCGCCGTGGCGGGCAACCGCCGCATGAGCGTGAAGATCTGCGGCCCCGTCAAGGAGGTTCTGCAGACCCTCCGGGGCCTTCCCGGCATCCTTTCGGCCGAGTCGGTGGGCAACCTCGACGCCGACAGCACCACCTACGTGGTGGAGTGTGAGAACGGCATCGACGTCCGTAAGCCCCTCTTTGCCGTGCTGGCCCGCAACAACTGGCCCATGCTGGGGCTTGAGGCCGCCGACGCCAACCTGGAGGACGTCTTCCTGACGCTCACCGAGAAGACGGCCGACGCCCGCACCAAGAAAAAGCGCGGAAAAGCCGAGAAGTAAGAGGAAAGGAAAGCGGTTTACTCTATGTTAGCAGTATTTAAGCGGGACCTGGCGTCCTATTTTACCACCCCCATCGGATACGTGTTCATGGCCATTTTTCTGGCGGTAAACGGCGGGGTGTTCTCCATGTTTACCCTGCAGGCGGGGCTGGACAGCAGCGTCGGCAGCTATTTCACGGCCATGATCTTCGCCCTGACGGTGGTCATTCCCCTTTTGACCATGAAGTCCTTCAGTGAGGAGAAAAAGCAAAGGACCGAGCAGCTGCTCATGACCTCCCCCATCAGCCTCGGCGGAATGGTCTTCGGTAAGTTCCTTGCCGCCTATACCGTCTTTGCCGGCACCTTCCTTCTGGGCTGTCTCAATTTTACCGCCCTCTACAAGTTCTCCTATGAGGATAAGCCCAACGGTGGTGTCCTGCTCGGCTCGACGGTGGCGGTGCTGCTCATCGGCGGGGCCTTCGTGGCCATCGGCATCTTCGTGTCGTCTCTGACCGAGAATCAGTTCATCGCCGCCATCGGCACCATCGCCGTTATGGGACTGTTCTTAGTGGTCGGCTTCTTTAACGCCTATATCCCCGTCGCCTGGCTCCGTGAGGCCCTGAGCTGGCTCTCGATCTACAGCCGCTTCGGGAACTTTACCTACGGCATCTTTGATTTTAACGCGATCCTCTACTATGCCTCGATCAGCTTTGTCTTCCTGTTTTTAACGGTGCGCATCTACGAGAAGCGCCGTTGGGCCTGATCGCATGAAGGAAAGGAAGGGCTGAAGCATGAATAACCCCATCTACAATCAAAACGTAAGCAAGCGCCGCCGCCTGAAGTTCGGCGCCTTTGCGGTGGGACTGACCGCCGCCGTCATTGCCCTGGTGGTCGTTGCCAACGCCGTTTTCTCGGCCTTGGCGACCAAGAATATGTGGTATATCGATATGACCAAGGAGAAGGTCTTCGGCATAACCGATCAGACGCGGGATCTCCTGGACAGCTACCGCGGCGACGGACAGACCGCCATCGAGATCGTCTTCTGCACCGACGAGGATAAGCTTCGGGCAAACGATTACAGCAATCTGGTACACAACCTGGCCAAGCAGTACGAGGAGGAGTTTGATTTCGTCAGCGTCAAGTACGTGGACATCATCAACCATCCCGAGGCGGTGGACAAGTACCTGGCCACCTCGGTGTCCCGTCCCAAGATCACCTCGGTCATCCTCAGCAACGGCAGTCAATCCCGTCTGTACTCACTGGATTCCTTTTATACCTTTGACCAGGACACCGGCTCGGTCTTTGCCTTTAACGGCGAGTACAAAATGACCTCCGGCATCCTTCAGCTGGCAGGGGACAACCCCATCGCCTATTTCGTCACCGGACACGGTGAGCAGACCGAGGGTACCGTCATGTGGTCGCTCTTTGAGGAGGCAGGCTACGACGTAAGGAAGATCGACCTCTCACGGGAGACTCCCGACGACGCTGCCAAGGTCATGGTGATCAACAATCCCAAATTCGATCTCATGGGCGCCGACGATACCGTCAATGAGATCAAGAAGGTGGATGCGTTCCTTGACAAAAACTTCGGCGGGCTTATGGTCTTCCTGGATGCCGAAAGCGGCGAGATGCCGGAGCTGGACGCCTTCTTGACGGAGTGGGGCATCGCCTTCCGTCAGGAGCAGGTCCGTGACTACCGGCATTCCCTGTCGGTAAGCGGTACCGAGCTCATCGCCGAATACGTCACCGAGGGCGCCGGCGCATCGCTGACTACCTCCCTGCGCGGGCTGGAGACCATCCCCAAGACCATCGTCAACAACGCCAAGCCCATCGACCTGCTCTACGAGCAGAAGACCATCGACGGCGGCGTCCGCAACGTCTCCGCGGTCCTCAGGACCTCCTCGGACAAGAGCGCCGAGGCCTTCTCCCTCACCGATAACACCGCCGCTCCCGTGAAGGGCATCTTCTCGCTGATGACGCTGACGGTGGAGCAGCGCTACGTGGACAACGAGGTCCACAGCTCCTACGTGCTGGCGGCAGGAACCGCCTCCTTTGCCGACGATCAGTATATCGGAAGCCGTGCCTACGGCAACCGCGACGTGATCTTCAATACCATGAAGGCCTTCGGTAAGAAGACGGTGCCGCTGGATATGGATTTTAAGGTGTTTGAAAGCGAGCAGCTTCTCATTGAGAACGGCGATGCCAACCGCTGGACCGCCCTCTGCACCCTGTTCCTGCCGGTGGTCGTGGCCGGTATCGGAATCTACGTCTATGCAAGGAGACGGTATCTATGAGCAAAACGCATACCCGCTCCCAAAAGCAGCTGATCACGCTGATCGTCTGCGCGGCCCTGTTTGCGATCCTGCTGCCGGTCTATCTGATCTTCGTGCAGCCCCTTTTGCAGACGGAGAGCACCAAGATCGAGCCTCCCGTACCCATGGAGGGGGAGGCCCTCTCGGGCAATGAGCTTCTGATGTTCGAGCACGTGGAACGGGCCGATATCCTCAGCCTGGAGGTGCACAACGAGCACGGCAGCTTTACCTTCTACCGCGGGGAGAAGGACGTCTTCTATATCCGCGGCATGGAGGGAGCCCCCATCGACCAGAACGCCTTTTCCGCACTGGTGGTCAGCGCCGGGTTTACCCTGGTTACCCGCCTGGACGATCCGAACCCCGACCTGTCGGTCTACGGCTTGGGCGAGGAGGATAACCCTGCCCGATACGTCCTGACGAAGATGGACGGCACCAAGCATACGGTCTTCATCGGCGATATGCGTCCCGACGACGGCGGCTATTACGCCATGTACCAGGGCAGAGATACCGTCTACACCCTGGACACCTCCCCGAAGGATACCCTGCTGGCAGACGTTTACAGCCTGATCACCCCCTCTCTTTCCCTGCCTCTTTCCACCTCCACCTATTCGCTGGTGGACGATTTTGTGGTGATGAAGAACGGTAAGACCCTGGTGGCCATCGATCGGTTGACCGCCGAGGAGGCCGACAAGGGGGAGGGCTTGATCGATTACGTGTTCAAGTATCCCGAAAAGTATACGCCCAATCTGGAGAACTACGGCGCGCTGTTGGAGCAGATCGGCGCCCTTGTCGGCCTTGAAACGGTAGCCTGCGGCAGCGACCTTGAGGATCTGGATGCGGCCATGATGAAGCAGACCTACGGGCTTGACATTGAAAACCCCTATTTCCTGGTTTCCTATTCCTTGGGAGAACTGGACGCCGGCCTGGTGTTCAGCCCGCCCGACGAGGACGGGATGATGTACGTCTACACCACCGTCTATAACCTGGTGGCCAAGATCGACCGGGCTTCCACGGGCTTCATCAGCTGGGGCCTTCTCCAATACGTCGATCCGCCCCTGTTCTCGGAATATATCAACGATATGGCCAAGATCGAGATCGCGGGAACCCTCGCCGACGGCGAGGAGAGCCTGTCGGTAGACGCCTCCTTTATCCTGGAGGGAGAGGGTGAGTCGCTGGTCATCCGGCACAGCGGCAGCACCAAGCCCTACGATGCCGACGGCGCAAAGAACTTCCGTCAGCTCTTTAAGGTCATGCTGAGCCTCCGCCTCCAGGACTACGCCGACGTCACCGACACCGCGGCTATGACGCCTCTTGCTGTCATGAGGGTGACCGACGACGACGGTGAGACGACGGAATATAAGTTTTACGCCTATTCCACCCGCCGCTGCTTCTATACCGTCAACGGCGTGGGTGAGTTTTACCTGCTTCGTGACCAGGTCGAGAAGCTTTTGCGGGACACCGACCGTATGCTGAACGGCCTTCCCATCGACTCCGAGGCCAAAACCTGATACGCACATCGGGAGCCCGACACTCCCTTGCAGGGCTGCTGCCGAAGCGATCCGCTGACGGTGGCGGCCCTGTTTCAAAACGCCAAAAAGGAACGAATTATGAAACGATTGATTGCGGCGCTGCTGGCGCTGGTTACCCTGACGCTCCTCACCGCCTGCGGCGTGAAGCCCAACGACTCCCGCGTGGTGCTGAAGCTGGACGGCGAGAAGGTCTATTACGATTATTACCGCTACGTCTTTATGAACAGCAAGCGGGACATGGACGGAGGGGATGCGTCCTACTGGACCCGGCATCCCGAGGCCGAGGCGGCCCTGAGGGAGAGCGTCATGGAGGTGCTCCTTCATTACCGCGCCGTTCAGCGGCTGGCCGAGAAGTACGACGTCCGCCTGACCAAGGCCCAAAAGCAGGCCATTAAGGACGACCTGGCCGCCGCCAAGGCCGCCACGTCGGGGGGAGAGGCGGCCTACCTGGCCTCTCTTGAGGAGGCGTATATGAGTGAGTACGCGCTGCTTTATATCCGGGAGCTCACCGAGCTCTGGAGTCAGCTCTACGACTACGTCACCGACGAAATGAACGGCATCATTGCCTGTAGCGACGAGGTGCTGGACGCCGACATTCCCAAAAACTTCCGCCGCATCCGCTACGTGTATATCGCGAAGGACGCCGAGCATCCTGAAGCTACCGCCGCTATCGCCGAGGAGGTCTCCGAAAAGGCCGCAGATGGCGCGGATTTTAACGGCCTCATCGAGGAATACGGCGAGGATCCCGACATGGACCGCCTGTTAGCCGACGGCTACTACTATACCCTCGGCGCCATCGACGAGGACGTGCAGAAGGCGGTGGAATTGCTGGCCGAGGGAGAGATCGCCCCCGTGATCGAGGTCTCCTACGGCTATTACGTGGTACAGCGTCTCGGGCTGGACGACGCCTACGTCAACAAAAACTACGAGAGCTTCCGCGCCCAGTACTGCGCCCGCATCTTCAACGAGATGCTGAAGACCGAGGCCGAGGCCGTCAAGATCACCTACGAGGAGCTCTTTGAGGAGCTGACCGTGGCGTCGATGTCTTGAGTACTGACAGTTTGAGGCGCCACCGTGCCCCGAACGACGATTTTTGAGGAGGCAAGTATGCTTCAGACCGTATATTCCGCAGGCATCAACGGCGTGGACGGCTTCCCCGTCACCGTGGAATGTAACTGCTCCAACCGTCTTGCCAAGTTCGAGGTGGTGGGCCTGCCCGACGCCGCCGTCCGGGAGGCCAGGGAGCGCATCAAGGCCGCCATCGAAAACAACGGCTTCGACTTCCCCGACGCCGAGATCACCGTAAATCTGGCTCCCGCCGATAAGAAAAAGCAGGGCTCAGCCTACGATCTGGCCCTGATGATCGGCATTTTGGGGAGCTGCGGTGCCATGACGTTGCCCGAGGGGCTGGATAAGTCCTGCTTCATCGGGGAGCTCTCCCTGTCGGGAGAGGTGAGAGGGGTCAGAGGCGTCCTCTGTATGTGTCTTGCCGCCAAGGAGGCGGGGAAGACCACCCTGTTCGTCCCCGCCGAGAACGCCGGCGAGGCCTCGGTCACCGATGGGGTGACGGTCTACGGCGTGAAAACGGTGCGAGAGCTGATCGACCACCTGACGGGGAAGGCGCCCCTGACGCCGGTCACCTTTGATATGAGCCGCTTCGAGGCGGGAGTGACCGCCTTCGGCATGGATTTTTCCGACGTGAAGGGACAGGATAAGGCCAAGCGTGCCCTGGAGATCGCCGCCGCAGGTGGCCATAACGTCCTGCTCATCGGCCCGCCCGGCACCGGCAAGAGTATGCTGGCCAAGCGGATCCCCACCATTCTGCCGCCTCTGGGCTTTGAGGAGGCCATCGAGACCACCAAGCTCCATTCGGTGGCAGGAATCCTGCCCGAGAGCGTCTCCCTTCTGACGGCAAGGCCCTTCCGTTCCCCCCATCATACCCTGTCCCCCATTGCCCTGGCAGGCGGCGGCAGTATTCCCATGCCCGGCGAGATCTCGCTGGCCCATAACGGCGTGCTGTTCCTTGATGAGCTTCCCGAGTTCTCCAAGGCCTCGGCCGAGGTGCTCCGCCAGCCCCTGGAGGATCATAAGATCACCATTACCCGCGCCACGGGACGGGTGACCTTCCCCTGCTCCTTTATGCTGGTCTGTGCCATGAACCCCTGCCGCTGCGGCTATTACGGCCATCCCACGAGAGCCTGTACCTGTCGGAAGAAGGATATTGCCGATTATTTACAGAAGATCAGCGGGCCGCTGCTGGACCGCATCGATATTCAGATCGAGGTGCCCTCCCTGTCCTACGAGGAGCTGGCCGACGATACGCCCCAGGAGACCTCGGCCGACATTCGGTCACGCGTGGTGGAGGCAAGAAAGCTGGCCGTGGCTCGCTTTCAGAACGACGGCGAGGCGGTGTGGTCCAACGCCGCCATGTCCTCAAGGCAGATCCGGAAGTATTGCGTGATGACCGACGAGGCAGCCAAGCTCTTAAAGAACGCCTTTGATAAAATGGGACTGTCGGGCCGCGGCTATGACCGGATCCTCCGTGTCTCCCGTACCGTAGCAGACCTGGATAAGAGTGAAAAGATCGAGGCCAAGCATATCGCCGAGGCCATCCAGCTCCGCTCCCTCGACCGCAAGTATTGGTGAAGGACGCGGGGGGTAGAGCGCGGGGCGCCGCCCCGCACCCCATAAGTCTTTGGGGCGCCGCCCCAAACCCGGGCTTCTGGGGCGCCGCCCCAAACCCCGGCAAGGGGACTTTTTGAAAAAAGTCCCCTGCACCCTCAAAAACGTTGGATGGCGAAAAACTGCGTTTTTCGCAGGAATAGGGAAAAGGTGTGAGCCCAACTGTGGATTTTTTGACGCGTAACCCAGGATTACCGTAATTTTCGGCAAAAAACGGGGTAGTTTTTTGGGAAAACTGCGGGAGTTATCCACATTATGCACAGAGTTTTCCACAAGGACTTGAACAATTTCATGCACCACCCCACAACAACTTTGCTTTCCTAAAGTGCGCCTAAGAAACACACCCAACAAAGAGCCGATTCGGATATCTTGCAAGAAAGGAAATCGTATGAAAAAAACGGTATCTTCGCTTTTTTCACTTATCGTCCTGCCCGTACTGGTGCTATGCTTTTCCTGTCTTTCAATTTTATGTTTGATTGCTGACATTGTGAATATTCAGGAAACCGCTCCCTATGGACAAGGATTTTTGTGGTGCGGGATCTTTCTTGCCGTGGCCTATCTGTTTTTCTGGTATCTCAATCGAATGGCTTGCTTTGTATGGATCGAAGACGGTCTTGTCAAACGAAAAGGATTGTTCTACGGCTTCTATAAGGAGTGTAAAATCGAGTCCCTGCAAAGTGTAGCCGTCTTTCGCCTTTGGCGAGAAGGGGACTTCATCTGCTTTGTCGATGACAGCCGACATAAGTTTGATCGATGTCGAAAAGACAGTTACATCTGTATAAAGAAAACCAAACGCAATATGACGGCAATACAGTCCGTATGGAATAAACCTATCGAAAATCGGGGAATGGGACTTTAACCCGCCGTTTAACAAACAACCCCCACGGTACGAAAAATGCTAAAGAAAAACCAACTCCACCAAGTCAAAATCACCGACCTCAATAACCTCGGCTACGGCATCGCCCGCGTCGAGGGCGTCGTCGTTTTCGTCGACGGCGGCGTCACAGGCGACGAGCTCCTGATCAAGCTCATCAAAATCGCAAAGGACTACGCCGTCGCCCGCATCGAGGAGATCCTCTCCCCCTCCCCCCACCGTATCACAGCGGATTGCGAGGCCTTTCCCCGCTGCGGCGGCTGCTCCTTCCGCCATATCACGAGGGAGTATGAGCTTATCCTGAAGCGGGAGCTGGTGGAGAGCGCCTTCCGCAAAAACCGCATCGACGCCGAGGTCAACGAGGTACTCACCGACGGTAAGCTCCTCGGCTACCGCAATAAAGTCCAATACCCCGTGGGAGAAAAGGGAACCGTCGGCTACTATGCCCGCCATTCCCATACCATCGTTCCCTGCGGGAATTGTCTGCTGACCGATCCGGCCCTGACGCCCTTGGCGGCCTTCGCCTCCGACTACGTGCGGGATAGCGGCGCGCGGGTGAAGCATATCTATCTCCGCCGCGGTGCCGCCACGGGGGATATCCAGCTTTGCTTCGTTTCCCCCGACCGTACCCTCCCCCGTGAGGAGGAGCTGGTCAGAGCCGCACGGGAGGCCTTCCCGACCTTGAAAAACGTTCTGCTGAATATCCATCCCGAGGAGACCAACGTGATCCTCGGTAAAGAGGTGCGGTGCCTCTACGGCGAGGATCGCATCGAGGACGTTCTCTGCGATTGCCGTTTCGGGATCTCGTCGCTCTCCTTCTATCAGGTGAACCGAGGCGCCGCCGAGCTGCTCTATCGGGAGGCCATCCGTCGGGGTGCCGAGGCCGAGCCGAAGCGAGTAGCCGACCTCTACTGCGGGGCGGGTACCATCGGCATCTCCTTTGCCAAGGCCCATCCCGGTATTGCCGTGACGGGGGTGGAGATCGTCCCTGCCGCCGTGGAGAACGCGAGGCGCAACGCCGCCATAAACGGCGTGGACAACGCCTCCTTCCTTTGCGCCGACGCCATGACCGCCGATCTTGACGGGGTAGACTGCATCCTGGTCGATCCCCCGCGGAAGGGGCTGTCAAGAGAACTGACACAGCGGCTCTGCACCCTGTCGCCGAGGAAGCTGGTCTACGTTTCCTGCGATCCCGGCACGCTGGCGCGGGATGCGGCCATGCTGGCCGAGGCGGGCTATCGGATGGGAAGCGTGACGCCGGTGGATATGTTCCCCCGCACCGGTGCGGTGGAGTGCGTCACCGATTTTGTGAAATAAGAGGTAGAAAAGATGGCCGAAAAACGGATCTACAATACCAAGCAGCGGGACGAGATCCTGCGCTGCATCGCCTCCTTCGGAGACGAGCATTTCACCGCCGCCGACGTAACGGCCCGCCTGACGAGCGAAGGGCAGACGGTAGGTCAGGCAACGGTCTATCGTCTTCTTGAACGCTTGGCCGAGAGCGAAGCCCTGAGGAAATACGTCATCGACGGCACCACGGCGGCCTGTTATCAGAACCGCGAGGCGACGGCACCGGAGGATTGTCACGAGCATTTCCATTTGAAGTGTGAGAAATGCGGCAAGCTCATTCACGTGGAGTGTCGGGAGCTTGCAAAAATTGCCTCTCACATGGAGGAGGGGCACGGGTTCCGGATCGACCGCAAGAAGACGGTGTTTTACGGGTTGTGTGGGGAGTGTTGTTGATTTCTTTTTGATGGGTTTGTTTCTTCTGATCGTTTGTTAGGAAGATAGAACAAGAAAGAGATGTTTTTCTCAACTTTCTTTACTCGTGTAAAGAAAGTTGCAAAGAAAGCACGCCAAGGGGGATAAGGGGCTGTTTTTTCGACGAAAGCGAAGCTTTCGCCGAAGAAAACAATGCCCCTCCCCCTTGGTACCCCCACACCCCCTTCCCTAAAAGATAACACTTAACCTACCAAGATTACACCTGCGGCACTGCGGCCCAAGTCCCTGCTATCGGGGATACTTACAAAGGCGTAAGAGAGTGCTGTTAATATAGCTTTTTCCAAAGATGGCCGCAGAGATTGTTTTCGGACAACAACACCGTGCCTATTCAATCTTTTTCATTGTGTGCCGCAGAGGATAACGCATCCCTCAGGATCACCGACCCGCAGAGACGAGCGCACCCCATGGCGCAAGCCCTTTTTGCACCGGCAATGCCAAGAGCCGTCGTGCGCGTTTTGGATTTCTTTCCCGTTTGCTTTTACAAAGCCAAACCGCCGAGCCGGCCGTGCGCTAAATGCGCACAGGCGAGGCGTGAAGCTTCTTCTTTTTGATTCTAAAACTTTTTCTTCAAAGAAGAAGAAAAAGTTTTAGCGCCTTCTTTGGGCACCTTTCTTTGCGGAAAGAAAGGTGCGAAAAAAACACTAATGTACAGATACTCTTTCTAACGATAAGAAGAAAACTCCCCCAACGCAGAAAACTTCCCTTATCAAAAAAACAAAAAAACAGAGCCCCCTTACGGAAACTCTGTTTTCCCATTCAAAAAATCAATCAAACAAATCGCAGATCAGCGAAACCACCGACCCAACGGCCGTGAGCGCAACACCCACCAATAACAGGTCGGTCAGATCCACGGTGGCGCCGTCCTCCACGATCTCGGCCTTGGCCTTGGGCGTGTCGGGAGCGTTCTTGGTGTGAAGGGCGACCTCGGCGTTACCCTTCAGAGTGATCTGGAGATTTTTCAAGCCGCCGAGCACCTCGCAAAGGCGGGCCAGTTTATTTTTCAAGCATTCCATCGCATTTCATCCTTTCGAAATCGGTCTTACCCTATTATTATACGCGATTTTCACGGTTATTGCAAGAGAAAAAGCGGAATTTGAGGGAAAATATGCAGATTTTTCACGAAGAAGCCTATCGAAAATTGAATCATAGCGAGATCGGGACTCTCCACGGCATCGGTGTCAAGCGGGCGGAGGCCTTCAAGCGTCTCGGCGTCTATACCGTAGGAGATCTCCTGCGGCATTTTCCCCGCGCCTATCAGAACCGAGGAAACGTGCGGCTGTTGACCGAGGGCATCGAGGGGGAGAGCTGCTCCTATCTGCTCACCGTCGGGACCCAGCCCCGCACCGCTACGCTGAAAAACCGGAAGGTCATTACCAAATTCCGCGCCTTTGACGAAAGCGGCACCGTGGAGATCACCTATTTCAACAGCCGCTTCCTTGAGAGCTGCTTTCGGGTAGGCGAGACCCACCGTTTTTGGGGGAAGCTGACGAAAGCGGGAAACCGATACACCATGGCGGCGCCGCTGCACGAGGCCTACGTAGAGGAGGGGAGCCTCCCCGACTTTACTCCTGTCTATCCCGCCGGGGCGGGCCTGTCCCAGGGACTGATCGCCGAGGCGGTGGAGGAGGTCCTGGCCCGCTTTGCCGCCTGCGGGATGCCCGAATATCTGCCGGAGGCCCTGCGGCGGGAGCTGTTCCTGCCGTCGGCTGCGGCGGCCTATCGGGCCATTCACCGTCCCCGCAGTATGGCGGAGCTGGAGGCGGCAAGGCGCTATTTTGCGGCGGAGGAGACCTATCTCTTTGCCCTGGCGCTGACCGCTACCAAGCACCGCAAGCGAAGCGGAACGCCCCCTGCCATGGACGAGGTGGACATGACCGTCCTGACCGACGCGCTGGGCTTCCCGCTGACGGGAGCGCAGAGACGGTCCATCGATGAGATCTACGGCGACATGGTAGGGGCGGCCCTGCCGATGTCCCGCCTTCTTTCGGGAGACGTGGGAAGCGGTAAGACGGCCGTGGCCGCCGCCGCTCTTTACGTAGCCATGAAAAACGGGTATCAGGGCGCCTTGATGGCGCCGACCGAGATTTTGGCGGCCCAGCATTACGAAACGCTGGGGAAGCTGTTCGGGAGCATGGGCTTCCGCGTGGGATTGCTGCTCGGCTCCGCCACGGCGGCGGCCAAGCGGAATCTCCGTCGTATGGCCGAGGCGGGAGAGATCGATTTGCTGATCGGTACCCATTCCCTTTTGACCGAGGATACCGCCTTTGCCCGTCTGGGTCTTGTGATCACCGACGAGCAGCACCGCTTCGGCGTTGCCCAGCGGGCCGGCCTCGGTAAGGCCAATCGGGATGGCAAAACGCCCCACGTGCTGGTCATGAGCGCCACGCCCATTCCCCGTACCCTGGCCCTGATCCTCTACGGCGAGCTGTCGCTGTCCATGCTGGACGAGCTCCCACCGGGACGTCAGCGGGTGGACACCTTTACGGTGGACGAGAGCTACCGCGCCCGCCTGAACGGCTTTATCGACAAGCAGGTGCGGGAGGGAGGCCAGGTCTATATCGTCTGCTCTGCCGTGGAGCAAAAGGAGGAGGAGCTGGAGGGCGACCTTCTGCACTTCACGCCGGACGGCCGTGCCGAAATGCGGTTTGACCGCCCGAAGCTGACCTCGGCGGTGGAATACCGCAGTCGACTGGCTGCCGAGATCTTCCCAAACTACGAGATCGGCCTGGTGCACGGACGAATGAAGGGCGCCGAAAAGGAGGCCGTTATGCAGCGGTTCGCCAGCGGTGAGATCCCGATTTTGGTATCCACCACCGTGATCGAGGTGGGCGTCAACGTACCGAACGCCTCGCTGATGATCGTGGAGAACGCCGAGCGCTTCGGCCTGGCACAGCTGCATCAGCTTCGCGGACGGGTCGGACGGGGAAGCCGTAAGGCCTACTGCGTCCTGGTGTCGTCGGGAGGCGGTGAGTCGGCCAAGGAACGCCTGGCGGTGATGAAGAACACCTACGACGGCTACAAGATCGCCGAATACGACCTGACGCTCCGGGGCCCGGGTGATTATTTCCCCGGGCGGAACGGAAACGCCCGCCAGCACGGCAGCTTTGCCGGCGTTATGGCGACGGATATGGATTTGCTCAAGCGTACCATGACCGAGGCCGAAAGGGTGCTGGCGGAGGATCCTCTCCTCACGGCGGAGGAAAATCGCTTTACCGCCGAGGCGGTGAGGGAGATTTTTGAAGGCGATGAGAGGGCGATGCAATAAATGTTTTTTTCCAGCGGGGTTGGTGTTCATTTCTTCTTAATGCGTTTGTTTCTTCTGATCGTTTGTTGGGAAGATAGAACAAGAAGAATGTTTTTTCGTTCCTTTCTTGGGCGCCCAAGAAAGGAACCAAAGAAACCGCCAAGGGGGAAGGGCGGTCAGTCGCGGTCAAAAGCAAGTTTTGACGCGCTCGTTCCGACGCCCTCCCCCCTTCGGGATCCCCCCACCCTTTCTCTAAAAGATAACGCCCAACCTCCTAAGGGAACACCTGCGGCACTGCGGCCAAAGCTTCTGCTATCGGGGATTCTGACAAAGGCGTAAGAGAGTGCTGTTAATCTTGGTTTTTCCAAGGATGGCCGCAGAGATCGTTTTCCGACAACAATACTGCGTCCATTCAACCTTTTTCATTGTGGGCCGCAGAGGGTAACGCATCTGTAAGAATCACCGACCCGCAGAGACGAGCGCACCGTGTGGCGCAAGCCCTTTTTGCACCGGCAATGCCAAGAGCCGTCGTGCGCGTTTTGGATTCCGTTCCCTTTTGCTTTTACAAAGCCAAACCGCCGAGCCGCCCGTGCGCTAAACGCGCACAGGCGAGGCGTGAAGCTTCTTCTTTTTGATTCTAAAACTTTTTCTTCAAAGAAGAAGAAAAAGTTTTAGCGCGCTTTCTTTGTCACTTTCTTTGCGCGTGCAAAGAAAGTGAGAAAAAACACCGATTCGAAGAATCTTCACCTCCACGAGAAAAGAAAGTACATAAAAAGAACTAATGTACAGTTACTTGTTCAATCGATTAAGAAGAAAACAACCCCCTAACGCAGAAAACAACCCCCCTATCCATAAAAACATAAAAACAAGGACACCCCTATGTACACTGAAACCATCAAAACCGTCTTAATCCAAAACAACGTCCCCGTCACCACCCCCCAAGCGGAGCGTCTCTCCCGCTATTTAACCGAGCTTTTAGAAACCAATCAAACCATGAACCTCACCGCCATCCGAGACCCCGAGGAGGCGATCCTCAAGCATCTCGCCGATTGCGGTATCTGTGCCGCCGCCATCCCGCCGAAGGCGGACCTTCTCGACGTGGGAAGCGGAGCGGGGCTCCCCGCGTTCCCCTTCGCCATCCTCCGCCCGGACATCAAGGTCACCGCCCTTGACAGCACCGGCAAAAAGGCCGACTTCATCGCCGAGACCGCCAAGAAGCTGGAGCTCCCCAACCTCCGTGCCATCTGCCGCCGTGCCGAGGACCTGGCCAAGGATCGAAGCTACCGCGAGCGCTATACCGCCGTTTCGGCCCGCGCCGTGGCGAGAATGAACGTGTTATCGGAGCTTTGTCTGCCCTTTTTGAAGGTGGGGGGCGTCTTCCTTGCCATGAAGAGCCGACTGGCCGACGAGGAGCTGGCCGAGGCCCTATCTGGCATCGGCACCCTGGGTGGTAAGCCCCGGGAGACCCGCCGCTTCTCCCTTGTGGGGGGAGAGGAGGAGGCCGAGCGCTGCCTGATCCTGGTAGACAAGCGGGCCCATACCCCACCCCAGTTTCCCCGCGTCTATACGAGAATCGCCGCCAAGCCCCTGTAAGGGGTACCTTTACGCAGGGGCGCCGCCCCTGCACCCTGCGTGGGAACCACTCGCGCTCAAAGGACGTTGAACCGCCCGCAGCTTCGTTTCGGACGAGGATGACGAAAGCATCGAAAAAATAAAATATTTTTCAAAACGCTCTTGACAAACGGGTGGGTATGTGTTACAATAACGAACGGTTAGCGTTGGCTAACCGTTCGTTATCCCACATAGTTAGTCTGTGCTAACGCCCAAACGGCGGGAAGCATGAGGAGATTCGAGGATGAATACCTTAAAGAATGTAAAGGTCGGCGCCACCGTCAAGGTCGTCAAGCTCCACGGAGAAGGCCCCGTCAGGCGCCGCATTATGGATATGGGTATCACCAAGGGCGTTACGATCTACGTCCGCAAGGTGGCTCCCCTGGGAGACCCTATCGAGGTCACGGTAAGGGGCTACGAGCTTTCGCTCCGTCGCGCCGACGCCGAGATGGTGGAGGTGGAATAGAGGCATCCGGGCCCGCCTGAGGGCGGCACCCTTCGACGCGCTCGTCCGCTTTTGAGCGTTTATTTTTTGGCAATCGGTTAGCCAACACTAACCAAAGAGAAAGGACATAGAGGCATGAGCATCCGCATCGCCCTTGCCGGCAATCCCAACTGCGGCAAGACTACCTTGTTCAATACCCTGACGGGGTCCAATCAGTACGTGGGCAACTGGCCCGGCGTCACGGTGGAGAAGAAAGAGGGTAAGTTAAAGAAGTATGACGCTGTCACCGTCACCGACCTGCCCGGCATCTACTCCCTGTCGCCCTACACCTTGGAAGAGGTGGTGGCAAGAAACTATTTGGTGGGCGAGCGTCCCGAGGTGATCCTGAACGTAGTGGACGGCACCAATTTGGAGCGCAATCTGTACTTAACGACCCAGCTGATGGAGCTGGGGATCCCGGTGGTGGTGGCCATCAACATGATGGACGTGGTCAGAAAGAACGGTGATACCATCGATACCGAACGGCTCAGCCGTGAGCTGGGTTGCCCCATCGTGGAGATCTCGGCCCTGAAGGGGGACGGCACCTGGGAGGCCGCCGAGGCGGCCTGCGAGGCCGCCCGCTCCGGCAAGATCGAGCCGATGCACATCTTCTCCGGCGCGGTGGAGCACGTGCTGGCTCATATCGAGGAGGCGACGGTTCACGGTCTCCCCGAGGAGCGGCAACGCTGGTACGCCGTGAAGCTCTTTGAGCGTGACCAAGACGTACGGGATCAGTTAGGGCTTTCGGAGGCGATCCTGACCCATATCGAGCAGGATATCGTTGCCGTGGAGACGCGTCTGGATGATGACGCCGAAGCCATTATCACCAACGACCGCTACGACTATATCACCTCGCTTGTGGCCCGATGCTGCAAGAAAAAGAGCGCGGGGAGACGAACGCTGTCGGACAAGATCGACAGCGTCGTGACCAATCGGATTTTGGCGCTGCCCATCTTCGTGGCGGTCATGTTCCTCGTCTACTTCCTGTCTATCGGGTCTGTCGGCAGCTTTACCGTGGCGTTTATGAACGACGGCCTCTTCGGCTCCTTTGCCGAGGCGGTGGAGGCGGGGGATCTGCCCGCCTTTATGGGAAGCTGGGTCAGCGTGCCCGAGCTTCTTGACATGGCGCTTCTCAATGCCGAGGGCACGCCCGTCATCGCCGAGTGGCTCTACTCCTTGATTCAGGACGGTATCGTGGGCGGTGTTGGCGCCGTACTGGGCTTCGTGCCCCAGATGCTGATCCTGTTCCTCCTGCTCTCGCTGCTTGAGGACTGCGGCTATATGTCCCGCGTGGCCTTCATTATGGACCGCATCTTCCGTAAATTCGGTCTGTCCGGCAAGTCCTTCATCCCCATGCTGGTGGCATCGGGCTGCGGGGTGCCGGGTATCATGGCCTCCCGCACCATCGAGCAGGACCGTGATCGCAAGATGACCATCATGACCACCGGCTTTATCCCCTGCGGCGCCAAGATGCCCTTCGTGGCCCTGGTGGCAGGCGCCTTTTTCGGGGGCAGTGCCTGGGTGGCCACCGCCGCCTATTTCATCGGCGTGGGCGCCGTTGTTTTGTCGGGAATCCTTTTGAAAAAGACAAAAGCCTTTTCCGGCGATCCCGCTCCCTTCGTCATGGAGCTGCCGGCCTATCATGCCCCGCTGCCGCGCAACGTGCTCCGTACCACCTGGGACCGGGGTTGGTCCTTCATCGTGCGGGCAGGCACCGTTATCTTTATGGCCAGCGTGGCCATTTGGATGCTGAATAACCTCTCCTTTTCGGGCGGCTTCCATTTTATTACCGAGGAGGCGGGCGGCAGCTCTGTCCTGGAGGTCATCGGCGGTGCGCTGGCCTATCTGTTTAAGCCTCTCGGCTTCGGCAAATGGGAGGCGACCGTGGCCACGATCCTCGGCCTTCTGGCCAAGGAAGAGGTAGTTGGCGTCTTCGGCGCTCTCGGCCTCGGCTCGGCAGAGGAGGCGCTGGTCTACGTTCTGGACGGAAGCAAGCTGGCCGGAATTTCGTTTATGATCTTCAATCTGCTCTGCGCCCCCTGCGTCGGCGCTATGGGCGCCATCAAGCGTGAAATGAACAACGGCAAGTGGACGGCCTTTGCCATCGGCTATATGTGCGTCTTTGCCTATGCCGTGTCCCTTGTGGTCTATCAGTTCGGCGCCTGGTTTATCGGCGCGGGGAATCTCGTGGGAACTGTTTCCGCCGCACTGGTGCTGATCGTCTTCCTCTATCTCCTGCTCCGTCCCTACAAGCAGGCTGACAAGCTGACGCTTGCCAAGTAATGCCTCTTAACCTACCCTGAAAGGAGTGTCCTTCTATGGCTTGGATCCTGGCGAATTTGCCGACCATTGCCGTCTCTGCCGTGCTGGTTGTCCTTCTGGCGCTGGTTTGCGTTTACCTGATTTCCCTGAAAAAGAAGGGTAAGTCCACCTGCAGCTGTGGCTGCGGCGGATGCCCCATGAAGGATTCCTGTCACGGAAAACGGTGAGGAAAAAGGGGGGCGTAACCCCGTATCCCGTCATAAACCGTATGGCACGAGCGCTTTGGCTTTCCCAAAGCCTTGGGCAGAGAAAAGGCCCGATCAAGCTCTTCTTCCTATGGGAAGGAGAGCTTTTCTTTTCGGCAGATCAGGCGTTTAGCCGAACTGTCTACCGCCCTCCCCAACGCTCATTCCCTTGTGTATAAAATGTAAATTTTAGCGCAAAAAATGTAAAAAGCGGAGGAGAGCCCTTGCGACGGGTGGCGAACGTGATATAATAATAAGAGTAGGATGGGATTCCCATATCCGTCCGAACCCCTGTAAAAAGCCGTCGGACAAGCGGGCGACCGCTGCCGACTTTTGTGAAGCTCGGAAAGGAGACCTTTGATATGACCGACCGTGACCGCAAGGGAAACGACCTTGCCGCAAGAGAAGCCGAGGAAGGGGCAGGCAAAAAGCTGCGGGCCTGGGAGACGCGCCGCTTCCGATCCAATCTGTTGTTTGCCGCCTCCGTCATCCTGATCTACTTTTTCATTGCCAACCTCGATACCATGGGGAACAAGGTGATCGGCTTTTTCTCCCTGTTTTCTCCTCTGCTGATCGGCGTGCTGCTGGCGCTGATCCTGAACATTCCGCTGAGAGGGATCGAAAAGCTCTTCTTCCTGCTCCGCAGTAAGTCGAAGGCCAAGCGCAAGCCCTCCGACCGCTTGATCTCCACCGTCAGCCTGATCCTCACCTTCCTGCTGACGCTGCTTCTCCTGTATTTTGTGGGCAACAGCGTCATTCCCCAGGTTGTGGAGTCCTTCAAGAGCATCGTCGGCTCGGTGGAGAGCTATTATCCCAAGGCACTTTCCTATCTGGAGGACTGGGGCATTGACACCAGCGACCTGCAGGAGCTGATGAGCAAGATCGATTTAAGCGAGCTCTGGAAAACCCTTACCAACAACGCCGGCACTATTCTCGATACCGCCTTCAGCACCGTAAAGGGTGCCTTTGCGGTGGTCGCCAATCTGGTCACCGCAGTGATCTTCGCGGTATACATCCTTGCCAACCGCCGCAACCTGAAGCGGCAGAGCGGGAAGATCTTACAGGCCTACTGCAAGCCCTCCACCGCTCATAAGATCCAATACGTAGGCAAGCTGGTCATTCAGACCTTCTCCAACTTTTTCTCGGGACAGTGTTTGGAAGCTGTCATTTTGGGTATCATCTTCTTTATCGCCATGTCGCTCTTCAAGTTCCCTTACGCGGTGGTTATCAGCGTCATCATTGCCGTGACGGCCCTGATCCCCTACGTGGGAGCCTTTGTTGGCTGTGCCGTGGGAGCCCTGCTGATCTTTATGCAAAGTCCCATGCGGGCCCTGTTCTTCATTATCATGTTCCTGGTGATCCAGCAGCTGGAAAACCATCTCATTTATCCCCGTGTGGTGGGGACCTCGGTGGGACTCCCCGCCATCTGGACCTTTGCGGCCTTGATCGTCGGCGGCGCCGTTTACGGCGTGGCGGGCATGATCCTCTTTATTCCCATGGCCTCGGTGTTCTACTCGCTGCTCAAGAGCGACGTGAACGCCCGCATCAAGAAGCAAGAGGAAAAGGCGGCGTCCTCCCAGGATGCCCCGAGGGACGGAAACGAAACCTGAAACGACGGAGCTTTCTATGAACGATGTCAAAAAGGATCTTCTGACGGTACCGAATCTGTTAACGCTTTTTCGGATTCTGTTGATTCCCGTTTACGCCGTGCTCTATATGCGGGCGACGACGCTGCGGGACTATATCGTCTCGGCGGCGGTGCTGGCGGTGTCGGCGCTGACCGATATGGTGGACGGGATCGTGGCACGAAAGTGCAACATGATCTCCCGCCTCGGTATTATGCTGGATCCCTTTGCCGATAAGCTGACACAGGGCGTGATTATGCTTTGCCTGACCATCCGCCATCCCGAGATCCTGCCGCTTTTGATCTTCTTTGTGGTCAAGGAGGGGTTCATGTTCGTGATGGGGTGCCGTCTTCTGCGGCAGAAAAAGATCCTGGACGGCGCGCTGATGACGGGAAAGGTGTGCACCACGGTGCTCTTTCTCGGTATGATCGCGTTGGTGGTGTTTCCCAAGATGCCGGCGCCGGGTGTAGCGGTTATCGTTTCGGTCTGCGCGGTGTTTATGGCGGTTTCGTTGGTGTCGTATATTTTGTGTTATGTGAAGAATTCATCGCATATTAAGGATTGGGATTGATGTTTTCCCTGCGGGGCTAAATGTTGATTTCTTCTTGATGTGTTTGTTTCTTCTAATCGTTCGTTGAGAAGATAGAATAAGAAAGAACTGTTTTTTGCAACTTTCTTTCCGCAAAGAAAGTTGCGCAAAGAAGGCGCCAAGGAGGGGCTGAGCCATCGCACCAAAAAACAAGTTTTTGGTGGCGATTCTTAAGCCCCTCCTTTGGAAACCTCCCCTTTCATCTAAAAGATATCGCTTAACCTACCAAGGTTACACCTGCGGCACTGCGGCCAAAGTCCCTGCTATCGGTGATTCGTCCGAAGGCGTAAGGCGGTGCTGTTAATCTTGCTTTTTCAAAAGGATGGCCGCAGAGATCGTTTTCTGGCAACAACACTGCGTCCATTCAACCTTTTTCATTGTGGACCGCAGAGGCAGTCACATCTGTAAGAATCACCGACCCGCAGGAGCTTGCGCTCAACATGAAACAAGACCCCTTTGCACTAATGTCCCCTCGGGCAAGAGGGGGTTGGGGGATTTTAAAGGGGGAGGGGTTTATGAGACGGGACAAAAGCTTGTCTTTTCTCTCGACGAATCACCCCTATCCCCCTTTAACGTGTGTTCTTTGGTACTTTCTTTTCACGAGAAAAGAAAGCACATAAAAAGAGCTAATGTACAGTTACTTTTCCTAACGACAAGAAGAAAACAAGCCTTTTTCCAAAAAACAAAAAGCTCCCCCCGCCACGCCGCCTCTGCGGCGTGGCTTTTTTCATAAAAAACGCCTTCCGAATGTAAATATTTCATTAACCTATGGCAATTTGCAGAAAAGTATGTTACAATATATGATGAATACCTATCGAAAACGAAAGGAGCTCTCGCCGTGTTGATCCGTTATATGAAAAAACTCATCCCCATCACCGTAGCGATCCTGCTGACGGTGGCGGCGATTCCTTTCGTTGCCCCCTTCGCGGTTTCGGCCGAGGCCGCTCCCTCTACCGTGTCGGAGCCCGACGCCCGCGTGATGAAGGAGGCCATCGACGTCATGGAGGACGACTTCAACCGTGCCACGGTAGACTGGACGGTAAAGAGCGGCACCGCTGAGGCGGTCACCGCGCTTTCCTCCGCCCCCTACGCTGCCTTTGAGGGGAGCCGTTCTCTCCTTCTGACCGCCGATGGGAATACCGTTTCCCTGTCCCGCAAGCCCGAGAAGCTGGGCGAGCTGTCCCGCGTTCGGTTTTTGATGGCGGCAGTCTACGCACCCGCCGACGGCGGGAGCGTGACGGTGACGGCAACGGTTCGAGATCAAGGGAAAACCTACACCCGCACCGAAGCCCTGATTCCCGGCCGCTGGCAGGCGGTGGTCTTTGACCTGACCGACGCCAAGCTCTCGGGGCGGGCCACCGAGCTTCGCCTGACCTTTACCGCCTCGGAGAAGGGAAAGACCTTTCTTCTTGACACCCTGGGAGGAGGCACCGAGACCACCGACGCCTTCACCGTTCGCCATCTGGCACCGACCTACCGCGGGGAGGGCTGCTCCTTTCAGGTAACGCCCTCCGGCAGCATGGAGGTCCTGGTGACGGGCGGGGGGCAGTATATCGAGGCGGAGAGCCCGGCGCTCACCGATTTCAGCGGCGGCGTGGGCATCCGCGTCCGGCTGAACAATCGATCGAATTGCCGTTCCCTTACCCTGCGCTATACCACCCTGAGCGCCCCCGAGTATACCGAAAAGCGCAGTGAGACCGTTGCCATTCCCGAGGGGGATGGCGTGGTGTCCTGTCTGTTCCCGATTCCCGAGTCCTACGTGGGACGCTTCCGGGTGGAATTTGACGGGCTCTGCTTCGGGGAGATCGAGATCCTGTCGGTAACGGCGGCGCCCTGCTACACAGGAGCTCCCACCGTGGGCACCGTCAGCGAGTGCCTCATCGGCAAGAGCCGTGACACCGTCACGGTGAAGGGCAGCATCGGGGCGGAGAACGTCACGAAATACGCCGACTGCACCCTGTATCTGTACGAGCTGGCTCCCTGGGAGGAGCTGAGCGCCGTTTCCACCGCCCGCCCCGCCGTGGCGGAGACAACGCTGAACGGTGCCGAGTTTTCCTTCACCGTCGCCCTTTCCGAGGGGAGGGAGGAGCTGTACCGCAAATACGCGGTGATGGTCTACTACGCCGGCGCGCTGGTGCCGGTGGGAAGCCCTCGCTTTATCAACAATCCCGAGGCGCTGGCTGCCGATACGGCGGGCCGGGCCCTGTCCTCGATCAAGGGATATTGGCCCTTGACGGGAGATTATCTCTTTGACGGAGTTTCCTGTACGACGGTGGAGATCCGTCTTGATAAATTCGTGTCCCTTGGCGAAGGCGCCATGACCCATCGGGTGGGTAACGCCTCCTGTTCCTTTGACACCGCTTACGTCGAGGCGCTGGACAAGCAAATGCAGGAATACCGTGCCTGCGGCGTGAAGGTGTACCTCCTTCTGCGGCTGGCCCTTTCCGACGATCTGTCGCGAAACGATCTGCTCTGTCACCCCCGGGCGGCGGGCGGGCAATACGCGGCCTTCAATACCGTAAGTGAAAACGGAATCGGCGCCCTTCGTGCCGTCTGCGACTTCCTGGTGAACCGCTACGGGACGCCGGGCGGGAAGAGCGATAATCTGATGGGGTTCGCGGTAGGCTCGTCGGTCAACGACGCCGCCACCCATTACGCCATGGGAGACGCGGACCTGGTGGGACTGGCCAAGGCCTACGGCAACGCCCTGCGGGTGGTCTATAACGCCGCGCGGTCGGTCTCCTCGGCCATTGAGGTGTATATGCCCCTGGGGGGAAGCTGGTACGGCGCGGTCACCACGAGCGGGACCTCCTCCTTCGATGCCCGCTCGGTGCTGGAGGCGGTGTCTGCCTACCTGAAGGCCGGCGGTGACATCGACTGGGATCTCTCCTACGACATTTCCGTCGGGCAGGAGCGCTATCCTTGGGAGATCGATACCCCCGATCTCTCCTCCGAAGCCGCCGCCGTGACGGCGGTCAATCTGGAGGTGCTGACCTCCTATCTGGCAACCGAGCCCCTTTCCTATAAGGGCTCCTCCCGCGGGATCCTGCTCCTTGAGACCGAGCCCCGGGAGGCGGAGGACGAAAACGAGCGGATCCGGATGTCGGCCGATTACGTCTATACGTATTTGCGGCTGGCCCCCCGAGCCTTTGCTTCGGTGAGGGCCTGGATCCCCGCCCATCCCGTGAATTACAATCAGGTACTCACTTATATTGACACCAACCGTTTTTCGGAGGTCACCGCCTTTGCGGCGGAGCTCATCGGAACCGAGCGCTTCAACGCTCTCCTGCCCGATGCCGCGTCGGTGGTCAATCGCTACGTCAATGAGGTCAAGGCCGTGACCACGGTCCCCTCGGCGGTGAAGGGGGAGACCAGAATCTTCGACTTTTCCGACGGCACCGCCGGCTGGTACGGAGCCCTCAACTGCGCGTCGCTGAAGGGCGGCACGACGCTGGAGGGACGGAGCGATCTGCTCAGCGTCCGACTGGCGTCGGCCGACGCCGCCCTGTGGCGGGGGATCGCTACGGAGTTTGAGCAGTCTCTCGACTTTTCCCCGGCGCCTTATCTTGGCTTTACCTGCCGACCTGCCGTTTTGCCCGAAGGGGTGGAGACCCTGGAGCTGGCGGTGGTAGTGACGGCCGGAAGCAATATGCAGATCGCCACCCTGACGGTAACGGCAGGCGTGGATACCACCGTGGTGGTAGACCTGACCTCCTTCCCCGGCAAGGCCGCCTGTGACGGCATGGCCATCTACGCCAAGGGTGTGGACGGTGTCGACCTCGGAGAGCCTACCCTGCTGATCGGCTCGATCCGTGCCATGTCCGACCGATTGGGCGGAGCCGAGCTGGACCAAGCCATCCGCACCGATCATGCCGAGGAGGATCGCCCCACCGTGACCTTGACCACCGTCGTGACCGTGGCCGCCGTAGGCCTGCTGGCGCTGGTAGCCGAGGGCATCCGCATGATTCTCCGCAAAAAAGCAGAGGAAACCCAAGACTAAACGCTTTCTCACATTTCAATAAACCGACAAAGAGGACATCATCATGACAAGCTACAATGCAAAGGAAAAAACCATCACCTTCTCCATCCGGGACGAAAAGGATATGGAGATCAAGCGCGTGCTGCACACCGTCTACTCGGCCCTGAGCGAGAAGGGCTACAATCCCATCAACCAGATCGTGGGGTATATCCTGTCGGAGGACCCCACCTACATTACCAACTATAAGAACGCCCGCAGTCTCATCTGCAAGGTAGACCGCGACGACATCCTCAACGCCCTGGTTCGCAATTACCTCGATCTCTGATGACGTACTCCATAGCGACGCTTCCCGCCTCGGCGGGGGGCAGGATCGTTGCACTTGGCAATTTTGACGGCGTACACAAGGGCCATCAGGCCCTGCTTGCCGAGGCCAAGCGGCTGGGCGAGGAGCTGTCTCTCCCCGTGACGGTGTGGAGCTTCAAGACGCTGCCCGGTGCGGCCCTTACCTCCTCCGAGCGGCGAGCCGCTTACCTACGGAAATACGGAGCCGACGAGGTCGTCTACGACGCCTTTGACCGCGTACGGGGCCTGTCCCCCGCGCAATTTTTCCGAGACGTCCTGCAGACGGCGCTGAACGTCAAGGCCTGCGTTTGCGGCTTCAATTACAGCTTTGGAAAGCAGGGTGTCGGCAACGCCGAGACCTTGAAGACGCTTTGCTCCGAGGCGGGCATCCTCTGCTCGGTGGTACCGGAGGTCGCCCTGGCGGGTGAGACGGTATCGTCCAGCCGGATCCGTGCGCTCCTGCGAGAGGGACGGACGGAGGAGGCCGCAGCGCTTCTCGGCCGCCCCTATGCCCTGACGGGTAAGGTAGAGGGCGGACGGCACTTCGGACGAACCATCGGCCTTCCCACCTTGAATCAGCGGTTTGGGGAGGAGATTTGCCTGCCGAAGGGCGGTGTGTATGCCACCGCTTGCCGCATTGGCGGCGAGGTCTATCCGGCGGTGACCAACGTGGGATGCTGCCCGACGGTGACGGAGGGCGGTGAGATGGTGGTAGAGACTCACGTCTTGGATTTTGAAGGCGAGCTTTACGGCGAGGAGGTCTCGGTAGGCTTTCTTCGGCGGCTGCGGGAGGAGAGGAAGTTTTCTTCCGTTGACGAGTTGAAGGAGGAGATCGAGAGGAACTGTCGGGAGGCGAAAGAGGTTTTTTCTGTTTGTTTGGGGTTTGATTTTTCTGATTTTTGATTTCTTCTGATCGTTTGTTGGGAAGATAGAATAAGTAGAATTCTTTTTTTCGTCCCTTTCTTGGGCGGCCAATGAAAGTAGTAGTTCCGCTACGCGGAACTACCCCAAAGAAACCGCCAAGGGGGAAGGGCGGTCAGTCGCGGTCAAAAGCAAGTTTTGACGCGCTCGTTCCGACGCCCTCCCCCCTTCGGGATCCCCCCACCCTCTCTCTAAAAGATATAGCTTAACCTACCAAGGTCCAGTGTGCGGCACTGCGGCCAAGACACTGCTATCGGGGATTCTTTCAAAAGCGTAAGACAGTTCTGTTAATATAGCTTTTACAAAAGATGGCCGCAGAAATCGTTTTCTGGCAATAATACTGTGCCCATTCAACTTTTTCATTGTGGGCCGCAGGGGCAAACGCCTCTGAAAGAATCACCGACCCGCAGAGGCGGGCGCACCGCATGGCGCAAGCCCTTTTTGCAGCGACAATGCCAAGGCTTCCCGTGCGCGTTTTGGACTTCTTTCCCGTTTGCTTTTACAAAGCCAAACCGCCGAGCCGGCCGTGCGCTGAACGCGCACAGGCGAGGCGTGAAGCTTCTTCTTTTTGATTCTAAAACTTTTTCTTCGAAGAAGAAGAAAAAGTTTTAGCGCCTTCTTTGGGCAC
>SVSM01000012.1 GCA_015064295.1 Oscillospiraceae bacterium
AGGATGCTACCCCCATCACCTTCTCGCAGGAGATCTCGGGCTGGCGCTCCAGTCTGGAGCGTGACCGTCAGCTTCTGGAGCTGTCGCTTGCCCCCCTGCATGAGCTGGCTCTCGGCGGTACCGCCGTGGGCACCGGTCTGAATACCCCCAAGGGCTTTGACGTGGCCGTGGCCAAGGCGGTGTCGGAGATCACCGACAAGCCCTTTGTGACAGCCGAAAATAAATTCCACGCTCTTACCTCCAAGGATGAGCTTGTCTTTGCTCACGGCGCTCTCAAGGCGCTGGCGGCAGATCTGATGAAGATCGCTAACGACGTCCGTTGGCTGGCCTCCGGCCCCCGCGACGGTCTTGGGGAGATCTTCATTCCCGAGAACGAGCCCGGCTCCTCCATCATGCCCGGTAAGGTCAATCCCACCCAGTGCGAGGCCGTTACCATGGTGGCCGTTCAGGTCATGGGTAACGACGTGGCGGTAGGACTTGCCGCTTCCCAGGGCAATTTTGAGCTCAACGTTTTCATGCCGGTCTGCATCTACAACTTCCTGCAGTCGGTCCGTCTCCTCTCGGAGGCCATGGTATCCTTCAACAACAACTGTGCTGTGGGAATCAAGGCCAACCGCGAGAAGATGCATCACAATCTTCATAACTCTCTCATGCTGGTCACGGCACTGAACCCCTACATTGGGTACGAGAACGCCGCCAAGACGGCAAAAAAGGCGTATCACGACAACATCTCACTGAAAGAGGCCTGCGTGGCCCTCGGCTTCCTGACGGCCGAACGGTTTGACGAGGTCTTCCATCCCGAAGAGATGGTCTGAACGGCTTTTGGAACAACGACATAGGGGCTGACGCCGATTTCGGTATCAGCCCCCGAACTGCAATTTGGAATCTTGACGAAAGGACGTCAGCTTGGTATGAATTACTCCTATTATCCCGGTTGTACCCTAAAAACCAAGGCCAAGGAGCTGGACCGTTACGCACGGTCGGCGGCGGAGGCTCTGGGGATCACATTAAACGAGCTCCCTGAATGGCAGTGCTGCGGCGGTGCCTATACGGCGGCGAACAACGAGATTGCCACGAAGCTCTCGGCTGTTCGCGCCCTGATGGCGGCGGAAGAGAAGGGGGAGGATCTCGTTACTCTTTGCTCGGCCTGTCATAACGTGCTGAAGCGGGTTCGGGACGATCTTCTGAACGACGAAGGCTTTGCCTTCAAGGTCAATCAATACCTGAAGCCCGAAAAGCCCTACGAGGGGAAGACGCGTGTCATTCACTATCTTGAGCTTCTCCGCGATACGGTGGGCTTTGATGCCATCGCAGAGAAGGTGATGAGTCCCTACGCGGGCACGAAGATTGGTGCTTATTACGGCTGCCTCCTTCTCCGTCCCGGTAAGGTGCTGGCCATGGACGATCCCGAGAACCCCAAGATCATGGAGGACTTCATCCGTGCCATCGGCGGCGAGCCGGTCATCTATCCCTACCGTAACGAGTGCTGCGGCGGCTACGTGACGCTGGAGGATAAGGAGATGGCCAAGGAGAAGAGCCGCGCAGTGCTGAACAGCGCCGTCGGCTTCGGCTCCGATCTGCTGATCACCGCCTGCCCCCTCTGTCTCTACAATCTGAACGCCGTTGGTACCGATACCCGGGTGCTCTACTTTACCGAGCTTCTCGCCCGAGCCCTCGGCGCGGCCGACTAACAGGAGGAACGTGATGGATAACCGTAAGGAACAAATTCTGCGGGAAAGCGGTGTCAACGTCCGCAAGTGTATGAAATGCGGCAAGTGCAGCGGCACCTGCCCCTCCTACGACGAGATGGAGTATCACCCCCATCAGTTCGTTTACATGGTGGAGAACGGTGAGATCGACAAGCTGATGGCTTCCCCTTCGGTCTTTAAGTGCCTCACCTGCTTTGCCTGCGTTGAGCGCTGCCCCCGGGGTGTTGAGCCGGCCAAGCTCATAGAAGCCGTTCGCCTTGAGGCGGTCAAGCGGCAGGGCATGAATCATCTGAAGTCCGATCAGATTCCTGCGCTTCTCGACGACGAGATGCCCCAGCAGGCCATCGTGACCGCCTTCCGAAAATACAGTAAGTGACCGTGAGGTCGAAAGGATAACAAGATGCAGAGAATCGGAGTATTTGTCTGTCACTGCGGCACCAATATTGCGGCAACCGTGGACGTCAAGGCCGTGGCCGAGGCCCTGAAATTCGAGCCCGGCGTGGTGGTCTCAACGGAGTACCAATATATGTGCTCCGAGGCAGGACAGAGTCTCATCAAGGACGCCATCCGCGACCATCGTCTGACGGGCGTGGTGATCTGCTCCTGCTCCCCCAGAATGCACGAGGCGACCTTCCGTAAGACCGCCGCCGCGGCAGGACTGAACCCCTACATGGTGGAGATTGCCAACATCCGTGAGCAGGTCTCGTGGATCCATAAGGACGTGGCAGAGGCCACCGAAAAGGCTATTATTCTCGGCCGTGCCGCCATCGCCAAGGTACATCTGAACGCACCGCTTACGGCGGGCGAAAGCCCCGTTACCAAACGGGCGCTGGTCATCGGCGGCGGTATTGCCGGTATTCAAACGGCGCTGGACATTGCCGACGCCGGCTTTGAGGTAGACATCGTCGAAAAGGAGCCCACCATCGGCGGTAAGATGACGCAGCTGGATAAGACCTTCCCGACGCTGGACTGCGCCGCCTGTATCCTTACCCCCAAGATGGTGGACTGTGCCCAGCACGAGAAGGTCCGCATCTTCTCGTACAGCGAGGTAGAGGACGTCAAGGGCTTCGTGGGGAACTTCAGCGTGACCATCAAGAAGAAGGCCCGCTACGTTGACGAGCTCAAATGTACCGGATGCGGTCTCTGTACCGAAAAATGCCCCCAGAAGAAGGTGCCGAACGCCTTCAATCTCGGCCTTGACAATCGACGTGCTATCTACATCCCCTTCGCACAGGCCGTGCCGAAGGTGGCTACCATTGACGCCGATTACTGCACCATGCTGAAGAGCGGCAAGTGCGGCGTTTGCTCCAAGGTCTGCACCGCCGGTGCCATCGACTATCAGCAGAAGGATACCTTCGTTGAGGAGAAGTACGGTGCCATCGTGGTGGCAACCGGCTTTAACCCCATCAAGCTGGATGCCTACGAGGAGTACGGCTATTCCCAGAGCAAGGACGTCATTACTTCTCTGGAGCTGGAGCGTCTGATGAACGCCGCCGGCCCCAACGGCGGAACCCTCCTTCGCCCCTCGGATAAGACGCATCCCCATACCATCGTGTTCGTGCAGTGCGTCGGTTCCCGTTGCGATGACGGGAAGGGCAAGAGCTACTGCTCCAAGATCTGCTGTATGTATACCGCCAAGCACGCCATGCTGATCAGAGAAAAGTACCCCGACACCGAGGTCTACGTCTTCTATATTGACGTGCGTACCCCCGGCAAGAACTTTGACGAGTTCTACCGCCGTGCGGTAGAGGAATACGGCGTTCACTACGTCAAGGGCATGGTAGGCAAGGTGCTTCCCGAGCCCGACGGTACCCTGACCGTCCGCGCCTCCGACCTGATCGAAGGCAAGCAGCTTCGGCTGTCGGCAGACCTGGTGGTGCTGGCCGCCGCCATCGAGCCCGACAAGACCGCAAGACCCCTTGCTACCAAGCTTACCGCCAGTATGGACACCAACGACTTCTTCACCGAAGCCCATCCCAAGCTCCGTCCCGTGGAAAGCCCCACGGCAGGTATCTTCCTGTCGGGTGCCTGCCAGGGACCGAAGGACATTCCCGAAACCGTTTCCCAGGCGAGCGCCGCCGCGGCGAAGGTCATTGGCCTTCTTGCCAAGGATAAGCTGACCTGCAATCCCTGCGTGGCGCACTCTGACGAGATGCTCTGTAACGGATGCTCCTCCTGCGAGAAGGTCTGCCCCTACGGCGCCATTACCTATTCCGACAAAGAATTCAGAGGCCCCAACCGCACCACCCTGATCCGTCGCGTTGCATCGGTCAACGAGGCGGTCTGCCAGGGATGCGGTGCCTGCACCGTGGCTTGCCCCTCGGGTGCCATGGACCTGAAGGGCTTCTCCAACAGCCAGATCATGGCGGAGGTTGACGCGATATGCAAGTAAAGAACGAATTTAGGCCCAAGATCGTGGCATTCTGCTGTAACTGGTGCTCCTATGCGGGGGCGGATCTGGCCGGTACGAATCGCTTGCAGTATCCTGCCGATGTCAAGATCATTCGCGTACCCTGCTCCTGCCGTGTCAATCCCCTCTTCATTCTCCGTGCCTTTCAGCGGGGAGCCGACGGTGTCATCCTTTGTGGCTGCCATCCCGGCGATTGCCACTACACCAGCGGAAACTACTATGCCAGACGGCGTATGACGTTGCTGTTCTCCATGCTGGACTTCCTCGGCATCGAGCGGGAGCGCACCCGTGTGGAATGGGTATCGGCCGCCGAGGGCGCCAAGTTTGCCGCTACCATGAACGAGTTCGTCGAGACGGTCACGAAGCTCGGCGAGAACAAGAGACTGGAGGATCTGCGATGCAAGAAAGCATGAAACAGAAGGCCCTTGCTCTCCTTGCCGATGGGACGGTGGATCGCGTCCTCGGTTGGAAAAAGGGCGACTTCGTCTATGACGTAACGCCTGCCGTCTTTGAGAGTACCGAGGAAGTGGAGAGGGACTTTACCTTTTCGGTCTTCTGCGGCAGTAATCTGTCCAAGTACTTAGTAAAAGAGAGCCGCAAGGAAGGGAAGATCCTCGTCTTCTTTAAGCCCTGCGATGCTTACAGCTTTGCCCAACTCCTGAAGGAGCACCGCGTCATTCGCGAGAAGGTTTACGCCGTGGGCATCGAGTGCTACGGCAAGGCCGATATCGACAAGCTCCGTGATAAGACCGGCGCTACCGTTATTCACTCCGTCGGCGAGGCAAACGGTACGCTGACCGTCCGATGCTTTGGCGGCAAGGAGCATACCGTCCCCCTGTACGACGTGCTTCTTGAAAAGTGTGAGTCCTGTAAGAGTAAGAAGCACCCGGTATACGACGAGCTTCTCGGTGACGAGGGTGAGGTCGTGGACGACTGCAACCGCTTTGACTCGGTCGCCAAGCTGGAGGCTATGACCCCCGACGAGCGTTACGAATTCTGGCGGGGCGAGCTTTCCCGCTGTATCCGCTGCAATGCCTGCCGTAACGTCTGCCCCGCCTGTACCTGTGAGAAATGTATCTTCGATAACGACGCCTCGGGTGTGGCACAGAAGGCCGCCGCCGACAGCTTCGAAGAGAATATGTTCCACATCATCCGTGCCTTCCACGTGGTGGGACGCTGTACCGACTGCGGCGAGTGCAGCCGTGTCTGCCCTCAGCAGATCCCCCTGCACCTGCTGAATCGGAAATTTATCAAGGATATTAACGAGCTCTACGGCGAGTATCAGGCCGGTGCCGATCCCGACACCCGCCCGCCCCTCGTGAATTATAACACCGGCGACGTTGAGCCCAGTATCGTATACGAGAGAGGAGGAAAAGAGAATGGTTAACGTCAGACCCGCCGATCTTTTCCCCGCCATTGCCAAGCTGCAAAAGCTCTACGTGCCCGACGGCAGTCAAGTCTCCGGGACAGAGCTTCACAAGCCATTCAAGGAATGGAAGGCCGACCGGGACGCTCCCTGCGAGAGGGTCAGAACCCCCAAGGATTTCTTCTTCCCCCAGACCGAAAACCTGATGGAATTCAAGCGGGAAGGGAAGACCATTGAGATCGTGGATACCCGCCGTGAGACGGAGGACTTCGTGATTTTCGGTGTCCGCGCCTGCGACGTGCGTTCCTTCTCCATCCTTGACAAGGTTTTCCTTGCCGATCCCGTGGATACCTATTACAAGAACCGCCGTGAGCACGCCACCATCATTTCGTGGGCATGCTCCCCCGAATCGATGCGGGAGACCTGCTTCTGTCACACCTTCGGTATCGACTGTGCCGATCCCGAGGGGGACGTGGCCGCCTGGTTTGACGGCGAACGCTTTTACTTTGAGGCCAAGACCGAGAAGGGAACCCAGCTTCTTGATAGCATCAAGGACGTTCTTACCGCGTGTGACGAGGAGCCGGTATGGGATCTGAAAACGGCTATCTACCAAGCCAAAAAGGAGCTGCCCCTTGCCGACCTGACCACCGAGGGCTTCACTCCCGATAAGATGATGGAATACTTCAGCTCCGAAAAGTGGGGCGAGCTGTCGGAGGCCTGTATCGGATGCGGTACCTGTACCTTCGTATGTCCCACCTGCCAGTGCTACGACATCCGCGACTTCGATACCGGCCACGGCATCAAGCGCTTCCGTTGCTGGGACTCCTGTATGTATTCCGATTTTACCAAGATGGCTCACGGCAACCCCCGCGTCTCCCAGCTTGAACGGTTCCGCCAGCGCTTTATGCACAAGCTGGTCTATTTCCCCGCCAACAACGACGGAGAGTTCGGATGTGTGGGATGCGGCAGATGTCTTGCCAAGTGCCCCATCTCCATGAACATCGTCAAGGTCATGAAAGCGCTGAAGGAGGACGATAAGACATGAACGAGACTCTCATTCCCGTCATCGGCGTGGTAACCGATATCCGTATCGATACCCCCGACGTCAAGACCTTCCGCGTCGTCACCCCCGAAGGGAAGAAGCCCTTCGAGCATCTGCCGGGCCAGTGCGCCATGGTATCGATCCCCGGCGTGGGTGAGGCCATGTTTTCCATCACCTCCTCCCCCACAAACCAAGAATTCATGGAATTCAGCATCAAAAAGTGCGGCTGCCTCACCGAATGGCTTCACGCCATGGAGGTGGGCCAGCAGGTCACCGTCCGCGGCCCCTACGGAAACGCCTTTCCCGTGGAGACTGAGCTCCGGGGCAAGGATCTTCTCTTCATTGCGGGCGGTATTGGCCTTGCGCCTCTCCGTTCCGTCATCAACTACTGCCGTCACTACCGTGAGAACTACGGTACCATCGACATCGTCTACGGCTCCCGCTCTAAGGAGGACCTGGTGGATTACCGGGAAATCATCGAGGAGTGGATGACCTCCGAGGGCGTCAAGGTCCACCTGACCATTGACCGCGAGCAGGAGGGCTGGGACGGCCACGTAGGCTTCGTTCCCAACTACGTCAAGGAGCTGACGCCCGACGTGAAGAAGACGGTTTTGGTCTGCGGTCCTCCCATTATGATCAAGTTCACCCTGGCGGCTCTGAAGGAGCTGGGCTTCACCGAGGAGCAGGTCTACACGACGATGGAGCTCCGCATGAAGTGCGGCGTCGGTAAGTGCGGCCGCTGTAACATCGGATCGAAGTACGTCTGCAAGGACGGCCCCGTGTTCCGCTACGACAAGCTGGGCGAGCTTCCCGACGAGTATTAAGGGATATCCACCCGACAAGAAGCTTCTAAAACCGCTTCTTGACCTTTCAAAATTTTATACTTAGGAGATCGAATACCATGGAGACGATGGTTAACATCTTTCTGTACGGCAAGAAGTATCAAGTGCCGTCCAACCTGACGATTATGTGCGCCATGGAGTATGCCGGCTATCAGCTGGTACGCGGATGCGGATGCCGCAACGGCTTCTGCGGCGCCTGCGCCACCATCTACCGCATCAAGGGCGACCGTGAGCTGAAGGTTTGCCTGGCCTGCCAGACGAAGGTAGAGGACAATATGTATATTGCCACCCTGCCGTTCTTCCCGCTGGTCAAGCAGGTCTACGACATGAACGAGATCAAGCCCACCGAGCAGATCATGATGCAGCTCTATCCCGAGATCTACGCCTGTATCGGCTGTAACGCCTGTACCAAGGCCTGTACCCAGGGGCTGAACGTTATGCAGTATATCGCCTACGCCCAAAGAGGGGAATACGAAAAGTGCGCCGAGGAGTCCTTCGACTGCGTGATGTGCGGCGTCTGCTCCTCTCGCTGTCCTGCCGGGATCTCTCATCCCCAGGTCGGTATTCTGGCAAGACGTCTCAACGGTAAGTATTTGGCACCTGCCTGCGAGCATCTTGAGGATCGGGTGAAGGAGATCGAGAACGGCACCTTTGAGGAGCTTCTTGAGGGCTTGATGCAAAAGCCCATTGCCGAGATGAAAGAGCTCTATAACAACCGCGAGATCGAAAAGTAAGGAGGAACGTGACCGTGTATACCAACGATATGCTGGAATCGATGAAAAAGGTCGAGGCCAAACGGGAAGAAAACACCTTTCTTGAGCCCCGACGTATGACGGCTGAGGAAAAGGAGAACCTCCTTGCTACCTATCATCCCGACTATAAGCAGAATGAATTTGCCGTACTGACCATCGGCCCCAACAAGGGCGATAAGGTCCCCACCGAGCTTGCCGAGCTGCTGCAGGCCAATAGCCGTATTGACCCCGACAAGATTGATCTTGACAAGGTGGACTACGACGTGGACGTACTCGTCATCGGCGGCGGCGGGGCCGGCTCCTCGGCAGCCATCGAAGCCCATAACAGCGGCGCGAACGTCATGATCGTCACCAAGCTCCGCATCGGCGATGCCAACACCATGATGGCCGAGGGTGGGATCCAGGCGGCCGATAAGCCCAACGATTCCCCCGCCATCCATTACCTTGACGCCTTCGGCGGCGGCCATTTTGCCGCCAAGCCCGAGCTGCTGTATAAGCTGGTAAACGAGGCTCCCGACGCCATCAAGTGGCTATCGGAGCTGGGAGTGGAATTTGACAAGATGCCCGACGGCACCATGGTCACCACCCACGGTGGCGGCACCTCCCGCAAGAGAATGCACGCCGCCAAGGACTATTCGGGTGCCGAGATCATGCGTACCCTCCGCGACGAGGTGCTGAACCGCGGGATCCCGGTAGTCGACTTCACCGCCGCCATCGAGCTGATCCTGGACGATAAGGGCAACGCCGCCGGCGCCGTCCTCCTCAATATGGAGACCAAGGAGATCCTCATCGCCCGTGCCAAGACCGTCGTGATCGCCACCGGCGGAGCAGGACGCCTCCATTATCAGGGCTTCCCCACCTCCAACCACTACGGCGCAACGGCGGACGGCCTGGTTCTCGGCTATCGGGCGGGAGCAAAGCTGCTTTACGCCGATACCCTTCAGTATCACCCCACCGGCGCTGCCTATCCCGAGCAGATCTTCGGCGCGCTGGTCACCGAAAAGGTGCGCTCTCTCGGTGCGAAGCTGATCAACTGCGACGGCGAGGCCTTCATGCATCCCCTTGAGACCCGTGACGTTTCGGCCGCCTCCATCATTCGGGAGTGCACCGCCCGCGGTAAGGGCGTGAAGACGCCCGACGGCGTGGGTGTATGGCTGGATACTCCCATGATCGAACGGAAGAACGGGGAGGGAACCATTGAGAAGCGGATCCCCGCCATGATGCGTATGTTCGGTAAGTACGGTATCGACATCCGTAAGGAGCCGATCCTGATTTACCCCACCCTCCATTATCAGAACGGCGGTCTTGACATCGGCCCCGACTGCATGACCACCTGCGTTCCGAATCTCTTTGTGGCCGGTGAGGCTGTTGGTGGCATCCACGGCCGCAACCGTCTCATGGGTAACTCTCTCCTTGACATCATCGTCTTCGGACGGGATGCCGGTAAGAGTGCCTCGACCACGGCCAAGGGCGTGACGCTTGGCAAGCTGACCCTTGATCACGTCACCGAATTTACCGCCCAGCGGAAGGCGGCGGGCATCGAGAGCGATACCGTTTCTCCCAAGCTTCTGCCCAACTATACCAAACAACAATCGATCTGACAGGATAGCGGTGTGCGGACGGGAACGAAGGTTCCCGTCCGCCACACAACGAGGTAGCGACTATGACGTATTTCGGCGGAGTTTTGGACTCCATGTTTTCTCTCATTTTTCTCGCCTTTATGATCATGGCGCTTGGGTATCTCCTGGGCGGCATTCACATCAAGGGCGTTTCTCTCGGCTCGGCAGGCGTCCTGCTGGTAGCGCTCCTGTACGGCATTTTAGCCCATTACGTTCCCTCCTTTTCGGTGGGCGGTCACGTGATCGAGCTGACCAATCCGGCGGGCTTTAAGGTGTTTTCCAATATCGGAACGGCCTTGTTCGTCACCGCCGTTGGCTATATTGCCGGTCCCAAGTTCTTCCGAACCATGAACCGTAAGTCCCTTTCTTATATCGTCATGGGCCTGGCGGTCATCGGAACGGCTGCACTGACTGCCCTTCTGCTTGTCAAGGGTTTTGGTGTTGACAAGGGCATGGTCGTCGGCCTTTTGACCGGCGGTCTGACCTCCACGCCCGGACTTTCTGCCGCCACGGAGGGCGTGTCGGAAAGCGTATCGGCGGCCGCAACCGCCGGCTACGGCATCTCCTATATCTACGGAGTGCTTGGCGTCGTGCTGTTCGTACAGCTGGTGCCTCGCTTCATGAAGGTGGACATTGCCAAGGAACGGGAATCCTTTATTGCGGCAGGGCAGGTGACCATTCCCACGCCCAAGCACAAGCTGTTCAAGCTGGACCCGCTGGATTTCTTCCCCTTCTTTTTAGCCGTGGGTGTCGGTGTGATCATCGGATCCATCAAAATCCCCGGCATCAACTTCTCCCTCGGCACCTCCGGCGGAACCCTGGTGTCCGGCTTGCTTTTCGGTCACTTTAGACACATCGGGAAGCTGGATCTGACGGTCGGCAAGAATCAGCTGAACGTCTTCCGTGAGCTGGGGCTTGTCTTCTTCCTTGTGGGAGCGGGCGTTCCCGGCGGAATGAACTTTATTGAGAATCTAAGACTTGAATATTTCCTCTACGGTGTGCTCCTGACCACGGTTCCTATGGTAGTGGGCTTTCTGTTGGCCAAGTACGTTTTCAAGCTTTCCATCTTCAACAACCTCGGTTCCATCACGGGCGGTATGACCAGTACGCCCGCCCTTGGCGCACTCATTTCCACGGCGGGAACCGACGAGGTGGCCTCGGCCTATGCCGCCACCTATCCCGTGGCATTGGTCAGCGTGGTGCTGGCGGCCAAGCTTTTACTGATGATTTGATCCTTTCCGGGCGTTTTTCGTGGGGGACTGCCCCTTTTTGAAGGGGCCCCATTGACAAATGTAGCGTTATCGTATATAATATTAAAAATGCAAGTTTCAAGATCGAATCTTGCATTTTGGGAGGACGAAATGGAATTCATTCAACAGGTTTCCATCAACACCCTGCAACGCTTGCCGCGATATCTGAATTACCTCAAATCCCTTGATGGAGAAGGGAATATCTCTTCTACCGAAATTGCCAAAGCCTTGGGGCTCAACGACGTCCAGGTACGAAAGGATCTGTCGTCCGTCAGCTCGGGAGGAAGGCCAAAGGTTGGCTATTCGGTCTGCGGATTGATCGACGATTTGAAGGCGTTTCTCGGCTACAATACGACGAACTACGCCGTTCTCGTCGGCGCCGGCAATCTTGGTAGGGCTCTTATGTCCTATCGTGGCTTTGGTGAATACGGGCTTCGGATCGTGGCGGGCTTTGATCTTGCCCCCGAGATCGTGGGAGGTGAGAGCGACGGGAAGCCGATCCTTTCCCTTGATGAGCTGCCCGACTACTGCGCCGAGCACGGCATCCGCATCGGCGTCATTACCACCCCTGCCTCCGCCGCGCAGTCGGCCTGCGATCTTTTGATCCGCGGCGGCATCAAGGCGATCTGGAATTTTGCTCCCGCCCATATCAACGTGCCGAACGGCGTATTGGTACAGAACGAAAACATGGCCTGCTCGTTGGCCCTGCTCAGCAAGCATCTCAATGAGATGCTGGATGAAGCAAACGAGTGATAACCTACCAAAGGAAGAAAGGCATCACCGCTATGACACCTTACAATCAGACATCCACCGCCGAGCTGAAGGAGCATCTTGCCTCTCTGAGGTCGGTTTACAAGGAATATCAGGGCATGAATCTCCAGCTCAATATGGCGAGAGGTAAGCCCTCAAACGACCAGCTTGACCTTTCCATGGGCATGATGGACGTGTTAAGCTCCGAGGACGACCTCACCTGTGAGGACGGTACCGATTGCCGTAACTACGGCGTTCTTGACGGTATCGGCGAGGCCAAGCAGCTGCTTGGTGACATGATGGAGGTGCCGGCTGAGAACATCATCATCTACGGCAACTCCAGCCTGAACGTCATGTACGATACGGTATCCCGTTCCATGACCCACGGGGTCATGGGCAACACCCCCTGGTGCAAGCTGGATCGGGTGAAATTTCTTTGCCCCGTGCCCGGCTACGACCGTCATTTTGCCATCACCCAGTATTTTGGCATTGAGATGATCCCGATCCCCATGACCGAAGACGGCCCCGATATGAATCTGGTTGAAAAGTACGTATCGGAGGACGAGGCAGTCAAGGGCATCTGGTGCGTTCCGAAATACAGCAACCCCCAGGGATATTCCTATTCCGATGAAACGGTGCGCCGCTTTGCGGCCCTGAAGCCCAAGGCCAAGGATTTCCGTATCTATTGGGATAATGCGTATACCATCCATCATCTTTACGATGACGATCAGGACGTGCTGCTTGAGATCCTGGACGAATGCCGCAAGGCAGGCAATCCCGACATGGTTTATAAGTTTGCCTCCACCTCCAAGATCAGCTTCCCAGGCTCCGGCATTGCCGCTATTGCCGCCTCGCTGAACAATCTGACCGACATCAAGAAGCAGCTCGGTATGCAGACCATCGGTCACGACAAGGTCAACCAGCTCCGACACGTCCGCTTTTTCGGCGACCTGAAGGGCATGACCGAGCATATGCGGAAGCACGCCGACATCCTGCGCCCCAAATTCGAGACGGTACTTGAGATTCTGGAGCGTGAGCTGGGCGGACTCGGCATCGGCTCCTGGACCAAGCCCAAGGGCGGTTACTTTATTTCCTTCGACTCGCTTGCCGGCTGCGCAAAAGAGATCGTGGCTCGCTGTAAGAAGGCGGGCGTCGTGATGACGGGAGCGGGAGCGACCTATCCCTACGGTATCGACCCGCAGGACAGTAATATCCGTATCGCTCCTTCCTATCCCCCCCTTGCCGACCTGAAGGTGGCAACCGAGCTGTTCTCCCTCTGTGTAAAGATCGTCAGCATTCAGAAGATCCTTTCCGACCGCGGGGAGGCATGAAGAACCGAGATCAGGAAGGGAAGGCCCCATGAAACGCATTTGTCTGCTTACCGACCGTAAGGTGCTGAAAAAAGGCGGCTTCAGCCGCGTGAAGCCCCGCCTCACGGCACGGGCCATTCTGCGGAATAAAGAAGGGCTCTATGCGGCGATGTATTCCGACCGCTTCCGTCTTTACTCCCTGCCGGGAGGCGGCATGGAGCCGGGGGAAACCCCCGCCAAAGCCCTGCGGCGCGAGCTGCTGGAGGAGACGGGATGCCGCTGCGTATCCATCCAAGGGGTGGGGATCGTAGAGGAGAACCGCGCGTATTGCAATTTTACTCAGCGCTCCTTTTACTACGCGGTGCAGACCGAGGAGCCTTATGAGACGCCTCAGCCCACCGAAAAGGAACAGAAGAATAAGACGGTGGTGTTGTGGCTCCCCTTTGACGAGCTTTACGATCGGATCGCAACACCCGTCCATACGTCGAATCCCAGAAAATACGTACAGGCCCGCGACGTTGCGGCGCTTGATGCGTATCGGAAACGAAGACGCTGATGGGCTTCCGTCGTGTCAGACGCTCACGGCTCCCTCCGAAGAAGAGGGAGCCTTTTTTGTGTTTGCGGGCATCGTCGAGTCAAACGCTCACGCTCCCTTCGCATAAGAGGGAAGTGCTATTAAAAAACGCCCTGTCGTTTTCCGACAGGGCGTTTCGCTATTTTTCCTTGTAGTAGAGGAGGCAGTGGCAATATCCCTCAAAATCAGGATCGGCGATCTGCTCGCGGAACTCGCGGCACATACATTTGATGTCTTCGCTTTTTCCCATGCGGCAGGGGCAGTAGCCGCCCTTGGCCTTCAAGCCTTCCTTGACGGTTTTGACGATCTCCTCGTTCTCATTGAAGCGGATCTTCATGCCTTACTTGACCGAATCAATGAGGGCCGACAGGGCGTCGGCATCCATATAACCGGTGGTGGTTTTGAGCACCTCGCCGTTCTTGACGAACACAAGGGTGGGAATTACCTGAATGCGGAACTTACGAGCCAGGTCCTCCTCCTCGTCCACGTTGACCTTCACGAAGGTCACCTCGGGATAGTTGGCGGAGACCTCCTCCAGCACGGGGGCCAGCATTTTGCAGGGGCCGCACCAGGTGGCATAGAAATCGATCAGCAAGAGATCGGAGGAGACGGCAAGGGCCTCGTAGTCTTGAGACGTAATGTGTTTCATGGTAGCGTCCTTTCTTCTGAAAACCGTGAATTGCAGCAACTCACTTGACTTTACGCTTATAGTATAGTATACTATCCCCGTAAAGTCTGTTGGAAATACAACGAAAGGAAAGAAAAATGAAACGATTTCTTCCGCTTTTTTCAAAAACGAAGCTATTTTCGGGACTGACTGACGAGGAGGTTCGCGGAATGCTGGACTGTCTTTCGGTGAGTGGCAGGCGCTACGACCGCGGCGAGTATCTGCTTCATGCGGGGGAATCCCCTCGGGCGATTGGCCTTGTCCTGTCGGGAGAGGTGCATCTGACGCGGGAGGATTTCTGGGGGAACCATGACATTCTGACGGTCGTGCGGGAGGGGGCAACCTTTGCCGAGGCGGCGGCGCTGGTGGGAGACCGCGTGCTGTTATTTGACGCGGTGGCCGCCGAGCCCACCGAGGCCGTTTTCTTTCCCGTCAACCGTCTTCTTCGCATCTGCTCGGATAGCGTCGGCTGCCAGGGGATTGTGATCGAAAATCTTTTGGAGATCGTGGCGGAGCGGAATCTTCTCTACGAGCGCAAATGCAGCCATCTCTCCCGCCGTACCACGAGAGAAAAACTGCTCTCCTTTCTGTCCGAGCAGTCGGCAGAGCAGAACCGCGATACCTTTACCATATCCTTTAACCGCCAGGAGCTGGCAGACTATTTGTCGGTAGACCGCAGTGCCATGTCTGCCGAGCTGAGCCGTATGCAGGCAGACGGTCTTCTCCGTTATGAAAGAAGCCGTTTTCAATTGCTGAAAACGAGTGAATAACTCCAAAAACAGGGAGAGGCGTTTCACGCCTCTCCCCGCATTTTTTTATACTTCTGTCTGGTTGCCTCACCGCCGCGCAGATGCCGTTCCGACTTGTTCTTGTCAAGAATCGATTTGACGTGGCGGAACATGGCGGGATTGATCTTTTCCAGCTTTTCGGTGATATCCTTATGTACGGTGGATTTGCTGATGCTGAACCTTTGTGCGGCACCCCGCACGGTGTCGCCGGTCTCCACGATGTAGTCGGCAAGGAGCTCGCATCGCTCCCGTAAGCATCCATCCTCGGGCATCATACTGTACCATCCCTTCCGTCGGTGGGCCGAGGGACTCGGCATATCCGACCTGCAAGCGTTTGATACAGAATATGCAGTGAAAGGGTGCTTTATGACTGGGCGGTGGTGGTAAAATAGAGGGTCAAGCTATCGCCGTTCTCACCGCGGATGACGATGCGGTGAGAGCCGGCCTTGGTCTTGCTGCCGACTCGCCAGCTCCAGGCTACCGTGCCGTCGTGGTCGGCGGTCTTGGGCTCCAGCCCCTTTGCCTGGCTGATGGTGGTGGAATAGTACACCTCGATCTGATAGGTAATGCCCGGTATTCCCCGAATCGACAGGAAGGCGTTGCTGCCTCTCGACACGTTGTCCGTCAGGGAAAGAACGGTGATGCCCGACGGCGCGTCGGGATCGGACGAATCGGTTTCGGTATCGCTATCCGGCGGTGCGTCGGGATCGGGCGGATCGATTTCGGTACCGCCGTCGGGCGGTGCGTCGGAATCGTGATCGTCACGCGAATCGACCTCGCTATCGGTGCCGATGGTGTTCGTGTCACTCACATTGCGATCGGTCAGAGGAAAGACGTAATCCGGGGTTGCCTCACAGGCGACAAGGAAAATCAACAGCCAAAACAGGACAAAAAGGGGCACAAAACAGCGCATAAACGCCTCCTTATGGGTCATTTTTGGGCACTAACGTGATGACGACCAGCTCGGGACGGTTAAAGATACGCGGTCGAACGTATTTGGACAGGCCGCGGCTGACGATCATGGTTTGGCCTTCGCGGAGGGTGTAACGCCCTCCCGCATATTTGGGGAAGAGTCCCTGGTGCGGAGCGTAAAGTCCGTTGATGACCTTCGGCAGGATCACCTGGCCGCCGTGGGCGTGACCGGCTACGATGAGATCGAAGTCGGTTTCGGCATAATAATCCACGATCTCGGGGCGGTGCGTCAGCAGCAGAGCGAAGCGATCTGCCTGCACGGCAGCGTTACAATCGGCAAGCTGCTCCTCCCAAAAGCGGTGTTTTCGGTCGGGAAAGCCGTAGGGATCGTCCACGCCGCAAACGGTAAGGCTGCCGCCCTTGGTGACGAAGGTTGCGCTCTCTCCCTCCAGCAGCGTCAGCCCGTGGGAGGCAAAGATCTGACGAAGCTTCTCCGCATATCCGGTATAGAATTCGTGATTTCCTGTCACGTAGAAGCAGGGATAGCTGGCACCGACTGCCCTGGTGTAGGCAAAGGCGTTGTCGTTTGGTACACGGTTGTCGGCAATATCCCCTGTCAGGAGAATGGCGTCGGGGGCGATGGCGTTGGTCAGCTCGATCAGCTTGCGTTGCTCCTTGCCGTAGGCCGAGCTATGAAGGTCGGAGACGTGAAGAAGTCTGACGGGCTTTTTGACCTTTTCGGTGGAAATGACGTAAGACGTGACCTTCGGCTTTTCCGACACCGCGGCGGCGGCCAACGCCGCCAGTGTCGCCGCGCCGCCTGTGATGAGGGCGGCCTTTGTTAATTTGTTCATGCTTCCTCCGATAGCTTGCAGACGTCCACCCAGCCAAGGGCTCGGGAGGCCGTCTCCAGCTCGTCCATGGTCATGGGGACGGCGCTGTTGCTGCTGCCTGCGGCAGGGTAGACCACCGAAAAGCGGCGCAGGGACTCGTCAAGCCACACCGAAATACCTTCCTTGATGCCGAAGGGACAGACACCGCCGGGGGCGTGTCCCACCGCCTCCTCCACCATGTCGTAGGGCATCATCTTGGGCTTGGTGCCGAAGCGATCCTTGAATTTGCGGTTATCCAGCTTGGCATCGCCCGCAGCCAACACCAGGTAGGTGCCGTCGGGTTGTCCCAGAAGAATGGACTTGGCGATGTGAGCGGGCTCGCACCCCAGGGCCTTGGCGGCAAGCTCCACGGTGGCTGAGGATACCGAAAATTCCAGCACCTTATCCGCCATACCGTAGGCTGCCAGGTGCGCTTTTGCTTTTTCAATGGACATCATGTGTTTCCTTTTCTGATTCAAGTGTTTGGGGGCGTTGCTCCAAGCCCCACCGAAAGCGTTTTGGGAAAAAGTTTTCCCCGCGCTTTCCCGCGTCTCTTAACAATAGCGCTTTACCATTTCCAGCAGGATCTCGACCACGGCGTCCATGGCCTCGGCGGTAATATGCTCATAGGGACCGTGGAAGGCGTAGCCGCCGGTGCCGAGGTTCGGGCAGGGAAGGCCCATAAAGCTGAGGCGGGCACCGTCGGTACCGCCCCGAATGGGCACCACGAAGGGCTTAACACCGACCGCCTCGGTGGCGGCGATTGCGGTATCGAGGATATGCTGATGGGGCAGGACCATCTCGGCCATATTGCGGTACTGCTCCTTGATGGTCAGGGACACGGTACCCTCGCCGTACTTTTCGTTGAGGATCGCGGCGATATGCTTCATGGTCTGCTCACGGCAGGCAAAGGAAGCGGCGTCGTGGTCGCGAATGATATAGGATAGCTTTGCCTCCGAAACGTCACCCGTCATGTCAGTCAGGTGGAAGAACCCCTCGTAGCCGTCGGTATGGCGGGGAATGTCGGCGGCAGGAAGCATGGCGTTGAATTCCATAGCCACCAGGGCCGCGTTGATCATGGTATCCTTAGAGGAGCCGGGATGCACCGAAAAGCCCTTAACGGCAACCGTGGCACTTGAGGCGTTGAAATTTTCGTATTCCACGCCGCCCTCGGCGCCGCCGTCCACGGTATAGCCGAAATCGGCACCGAAGCGGGGGACGTCAAAGTGATCGGCACCCTCGCCGATCTCCTCGTCGGGAGTGAACGCGACGCAGATCTTCCCGTGGGGAAGACGGTCGGCTATCAGACGCTCGACCATGGTCATGATCTCGGCGATTCCCGCCTTATCATCGGCGCCTAAAAGGGTAGAGCCGTCGGCCGTGATCAGCGTTTTTCCTTTGAGGGTGGGCAGGTGAGGGAAGTCGGAGACACGGAGGGTGATCCCGTTTCCTAAAGCGAGGTCGCCGCCGTCGTATTGCTCGGTGACGACGGGCTTTACCTGTTCTGCCGGATACTCGGGCGAGGTGTCCATGTGGGCAATAAAGCCGACGGCGGGCGCATTTTCACAGCCTGCAGTGGCATTCAGTACGGCGTAAACGTAGCCGTTTTCCTCCATTTCGGCGGAATCGACGCCGAGGGCTAGAAGCTCGTCCACAAGGGCGGCCCCCAGGGTGAGCTGACCGGGGGTGCTGGGCGTTTTTCCGGTGGTCTCGTCGCTTTTGGTGCCAAAGGTAACGTAGTGAAGAAGGCGTTGATAAGCTTGCATGGGGATGCTCCCTTTCGTTTTCTTTGGTATTATCATATCACATTTCTTGTGATATAGCAAGATTTATTTCCCGGGAAACCTTTTTATCTTGCTATCTTGCCCCAAGCGTGCTATAATAAGAGTATGATCGAACGGAAAGGACTCGGAATATGGATCCGATATGCTGTATTATAGGGGCGGGGCCATCCTCTGCCTACGTGACGGAGGGAGCCTTCGTCATCGCCGCCGACGGTGGCCTTGACAAGCTGAACGCCCTTCATATTACCCCCGATCTCATTCTCGGAGATTTTGATTCTCTCGGAGACCGTCCCATGGGGGAAAACGTCCTGACCTTTCCCGTGGAAAAGGACGATACCGACACCATGCTGGCCATCAAGGAGGCCGTGAAACGAGGATATAAAACCTTGTATATCTCGGGCGGTGTCGGCGGTCGCCTTGACCACACCATCGCCAATATCCAGTCCCTTTGGTTTGCCGATCGTCTGGGGGTACGTGCCTTTCTTGTGGGACAGGGCCAGACGTTGACGGTCTTGACCGATGGAGAGGCATGCTTTTCTGCCGATTGCAGGGGCAAGATCTCCCTGTTCTCCATGGGAGATCGTGCTGACGGAGTCACGGTGAAGGGGTTAAAATATGAAACGGAGGGCATCACCCTGTCCGGTAGCTTTCCTCTCGGCGTGAGTAATGAATTTACGGAACGGGCAGCTCAGGTCAAGGTGGAAAAGGGGACGCTTCTTCTTATTTGGGAAGGGCTGCCCTGTGATTGGATGACATAACGAAGCGATCCGCCGTCGGGTATGACGGCGGATCGCTTTTGTTTCTGTTATCGACTGCCCCTGCGGCGAAGCCAACCGAAAAGGGCAAAGCCCATAAAGAGCAGAATGCTGACGCAGACCACGCTGGCACCGGGAGGCGTGGAGAAGACGCAGGACAGGATAAGCCCCGTAACAAAGCTGATGAGGGGGAGAACGGCGGAGCAGATCACCACGCCGCGGAAGGATTTCATCACCCGCATGGCGGTGAGGGGCGGAAACACGATCAGTGCCGAGATCAGTAGCGTTCCCATGAATCGCATCCCCAGCACGATGGTGAGGGCGGTGAGGATGGCAAACACCGAATCGTAGAGCCCGATCCTCATGCCCGTGGCCTTGGCAAAGCCATGATCGAAGGTGACGGAGAAGATGCGGTGAAAGAGCAGGATATAGGCAGGAATCACCAGCGCCGCCAGGCCTACGCTGAGCCACACGTCGCTCTTGGTCAAGGTCAGAATGCTGCCGAAGAGGTAGTTATCGATATCGATGTTCATGCCGGTGGAGAGACTGACCGCAAGATAGCCGACGGCGAGGGCACCGGTAGAAATCATAGCGGTGAGGGCGTCGCCCTTTAATTTGCCCTTTTCGCTCAGCCGCAACAGCAGGAAGGCCGACAGGATGACCACCGGCACGGCCACCTTCATGGGAGCCAGCGACAACGCGGTGGCCACGGCCAAGCTGCCGAAGGCAACGTGAGAGAGACCGTCACCGATCATAGAGTAGCGCTTTAGTACCAAACTGACACCGAGGAGTGCTGCGCAGAGCGACACCAGAACGCCGGTAATCAAGGCGTAGACCATAAAGGAGAGGGAAAACATCTGGCCGAGGGAGGATAAGAGGGCAGTCATGCGGGCTCACCTCCCTTGAGCAGAGCCGGGATCCTTTCGGCAAATTCTTCGGGGGTACAAAGGGTGTAGCCGTCGTGGCGGAGCCATAGGACGCGGGTGGCGCACCGCAGGGAGGAGAGCAGGTCGTGGGAGACCATGATGACGGTCATTCCCTCCTGCTTGAGCTTTTGAACGATTCCGTAAAACTCGGCGGCGGCAACGGGATCAAGCCCTGCCACCGGCTCGTCCAGCAGGATAAGCTGCTTAGCGGCACAGAGGGCACGGGCCAAAAGGACTCGCTGCTGTTGACCGCCCGAAAGCTCGGCAAAGCTCCGCTTTTTCAGATCCGAAATGTTCAGCCGCTCCATTTGTGCCTCGGCGGCGATCTTGTCGGCCTTGGAATAGAAGGCAAAGAGGCCGTGGCCGTTCAGCCGTCCCGACAGTACCACCTCCCAGACAGAGGCAGGGAAGTCCTTTTGCGTTTCGTTTCTTTGCGGCAGATAGCCGATGGCGGTGCTCGTCAGACCTTCGGAAAAGACGATCGCGCCCTTCGAAGGTGCTTTCAGGCCCAACAGGGCCTTGACCAGTGTGCTCTTTCCCGTTCCGTTTTCCCCTACGATACAAAGGCAGTCTCCTGCCTCCACCGAAAAGGAGAGATCATTCAGGACCGGACGGCTGTCGTAGGATAAGGTCAGGTTGTCGCAGTGGATCAGTGACATAGCTTCCTCGCAATTTGAAAATGATTCTCAATTTCAAATTATAGCAGAAAAAAAGGAAAGTTGCAAGGGCTCCGACAAAAAAAGACGGGAATTCCGTTGTAAAATAAGAAAAACGGCCTCCGAAATTCGTTTCGGAGGCTGTTCATGTTATTTCTTTGTCCACGTAGAAGGGGAAAATGCAACCAACAGGGGGAAGATCTCAAGACGCCCCAGCAGCATGGCCGCTGAAAGCAGAAGCTTGGCGGGTGCGGAAAATGCGGCAAAGCTTGCGGTTGGCCCAACGGCGCCAAGGCCTGGGCCTATGTTGTTAAAGCAGGCGGCAGTGGCCGTAAAGATACTCTCAAAGTCAAACGGTTCAAGGGAAAGAAGCAGTAAAATGACGAAGAAGATGACAACGTAGACGGCAAAATAAACGGTGCTGCCGAGAATGATGGATTCATCAACCGCCTTGCCCTCCAGCTTGACCACAGACACCGAGCGTGGGTGGAGCATCCGCTTGACGTCGCGGCGAATAGCCTTAAACAACAGCATGATGCGCGATATCTTCAGACCGCCACCGGTTGAGCCGGAGCAAGCTCCGACGAACATGAGGAGGACCAAGAGGGTTTTGGAAAAGCTAGGCCAGGCATTAAAATCCGCAGTGGCATAGCCTGTGGTGGTAATGATCGACGAAACCTGAAAGGCGGCACTTCGGACGGATTCGGCTGCCGTTTCGCAGAGTGAGGCAATATTGAACGAGACGGCGGTCACTGAAAGGCCAACGATGCCGAGGTAGCACCAGAGCTCACTGCTTTTCAGGGCCGAACGCACCCGCCCAATCAGAATCAGGTAGTACAGATTGAAATTGATACCGAACAGGAGCATAAAGACCGTGATAACCCATTGAATGTAGGGAGAATAGCTACCTATGCTGTCGGCTCTGACGCCGAAGCCCCCCGTTCCTGCCGTGCCGAAGGCGTGGATGACGCTTTCGAAAAGTGACATACCTCCGAAAAGGAGCAGAACCACCAGTACTGCCGTCATGGCGACGTACATGAGGTAAAGGATCTTGGCGGTATCGCGGAGCTTGGGTACGATTTTGCCCACAATAGGGCCCGGCATTTCGGCCCGCATGATATGGATGGATCGTCCCGATTCGGAGGGGAAGATCGCCATAATAAAGACCAAAACGCCCATACCGCCCACCCAGTGGGTGAAGCTGCGCCAGAAGAGAAGGCCGTGGCTCATGGCCTCCACGTCAGTCAAAATGGAGGCGCCTGTGGTGGTAAAGCCGCTGACCGTTTCGAAAAAGGCATCGATGAAGGAGGGGATCTCGCGGCTAAAAACGAAGGGAAGTGCGCCGATGGCCGACATAAAGATCCAGGCCAAGGCCACGATGATGAAGCCCTCGCGGGCAAACATGGTGCGGTCGCGGTTCTTTCCGATCAGGGTAAAGAGGGTTCCGATTCCCGCGGCAATGGCAATGGTGGCAAGAAACGCGGCGGCACCGTTCCATTCCGCATAGAGCAAAGCGGTGAGAAGGGGCAGAAGGAGAAGAATGGCTTCGATCTGCAGGAGTCGTCCCACCGTGTGTAAAATCATTCGACGGTTCATAGGGCCTTACCTCAGAATGTCGGAAAGGTCGGAAAAACGCTGTCCTGCGGCCACGATGACCACGCGGTCATCGGGCAGGATCACGTCGTTACCGCCGGGAATGATGGTCTTACGGTCGCGGATGATGCCGGCGATGAGGGTGCCGGGCTTGAGGGAAAGCTCCTTTAGCGGAACGTTGGTGAGCCGCGGATCGGCCTTTACCTTGAATTCCAGCGCCTCGGCATCGCCCTCCATCAGCTTATAGAGCGTCTCCACGCTGCTTCCCAGCGAGTTCTGCAGGGCACGGGCGTAGCTGACGAGAACGTCTGCCATGATGCGCTTGGGAGAGACCAGGGTGTCAAGCCCCAGCTTTTCCGCCATGGCGCCAAGCTCGTCGCGATTGACCTTGGCGATGACCTTGGGAACGTTCTGGGAGGAGGCAAAAATGGAGGTGAGGATGTTCTCCTCGTCCATGTTGGTCAGCGACACGAAGGCATCAAGAGAGCGGAGGCCTTCTTCCAGGAGCAGCTCCTGCCGGGCACCGTCGCCGTGAATGATCACGGCATCGGGCAGGGCCTCGCAGAGCTCGGTAGCCACTCGCTCGTCCTGCTCCACGATCTTAACGTGACAGCCGATGCCGATGAGCATTTCGGCTAAATAGCGGGCGGTGCGGCTTCCGCCGAGAAGCATGACGCTTCTCGCCTGCTTTTGTAAAAGCCCCAGGCCGCGCAGGAATTTATGGATCTCGGTGGGGGAGGCGGTAATGCCGATACGGTCGTCACTGCGGAGGGTAAAGTTACCGTCGGGAATAAAGACCTGGTCTCCCCGCTTGACGCAGCAGATCAGGACCTTGGCGCGGTACTTGTCCCGCAGCTCGTTCAGCTTGACGCCGTCCAGGACCGAATCGGGCTTCAGACGAAGCTCCACCATCTCCAGATTGCGGCGGGAGAAGGTCTCGATCTTGAGCGCCGAGGGGAATTTCAGAATATTGAAGAGCTCGTGGGCGGCCAGCAGATCGGGGTTGATGGACATGGAAAGCTCCAGCTCCTTACGGAGGAAGCCCAGGCTCTTGTCGTTATATTCAGGGTTGCGGATACGGGCGATGGTGTTCTGCGCCCCCAAGCGGCGGGCGATGAAGCAGCTGAGCATATTCAGCTCGTCCGATCCGGTGACGGCAATCAACAGCTCGGCCTTTGAAACGTCAGCCTCCAGCAGAATATCGCTGTCGGCGCCGTTGCCGCAGATGCCCATGACGTCGTAGATATTCGTGATCTCGGCAAGAAGCGCGGGGTCAGAGTCGATGGCTACGATGTCGTGCCCCTCGGCTACCAGGCTTTCCACGATGGTGGTGCCGATCTTGCCGCAGCCAACCAGGATGATCTTCATAATCGGTTCCTTTCCAAGGTAATACGTTCGTATTGTATCATAATTTTCCCCAAAATGCAACAGGTTGGACGGATTTCCCCTTGGGGAAAACGTCTCGGAGTGGAATGCCCTGAGCAGATCGGCGGAGAAAACGCTCTCCCGCAAAGGTTACAAAATAAGCCCAAGCGGTCGCTTGGGCTTATCAGTATGAATCACTTGTCCAAAATAACGGCGAGCTCCTTTTGGTCCTTCAGCTTGGCAGAAACGTAGGCGGCTACCTCGTCCATGGGCAGCGATACCTGCTCGCCGCTCTTCATGTCCTTTAGGGAAACGGTGCCGTTTGCGATCTCGTCCTCGCCGAGGAAGATCACGAAGGGGACGCCCAGCTTATCGGCGTATCCGATCTTGGCCTTGAACTTCTTCTTCTCGGAGTAAAGCTGGGTGCGGATGCAGGCCTCCCGCAGGGTAGTGGCCAGGCCGACGGCCTCGGTCATACTGTCGGTCATGGGGAGGATAATGAGATCGGCAGGCGCCGCTGGGTATTCACGGTTCAGCATTCCCTGATCGCCCAGCACGAAGAACAGACGGGTAAGGCCGATAGAAATGCCGACGCCGGGGAGCTTACGGTCGGTGTAGTATTCGGCAAGATTGTCGTAGCGGCCGCCGGAGCAGATGGAGCCGATCTCGGGGTGATCCAGCATCAGCGTCTCGTAGACGGTGCCGGTGTAGTAGTCAAGACCCCGGGCAATGGTGAGGTCCACGGCAAAGCACTCGTCGGGCACGCCGAAGTCCTTCATATGACGGATGACGGTAGCCAGCTCGTCGGCACCCAGGTCAAAGATCTCGTTTTGGCCGCGATAGGCGTTAAGAGCCTCCAGCACCGAAGCGCTGTCGCCGCTGACCGAGATAAAATCGGTGATCTGCTTGGCCTGCTCGGCGGTGACGCCCAGCTCAAGGAGCAGCTCGCAGACCTTGTCGGCGCCGATCTTCTCCAGCTTGTCGATGGTGCGCATGATGTCGCCCGCCTTGTCGGTCAGGCCGAGGATCGCAAAGAAGCCGTTCAGGACCTTGCGGTTATTCACGCGGATGCGGAAGCGTCGGAGGCCAAGCTTGGTGAAGGCGCGGTAGATGATGGAGGGGATCTCGGCCTCGTTCATGACGTCCAGCTTTTCATCGCCGATGATGTCGATGTCGGCCTGATAGAACTCGCGGAAGCGGCCCCGTTGAGCCCGTTCGCCGCGGTAGACCTTTCCGATCTGGAAGCGGCGGAAGGGGAAGGTCAGCTCCCCTGCGTGCTGGGCTACGTAACGGGCCAGCGGCACCGTCAGGTCAAAGCGGAGGGAGAGGTCGGCGTCGCCCTTGGTAAAGCGGTAGATCTGCTTTTCGGTCTCGCCGCCACCCTTGGCAAGGAGCACCTCCGATGCCTCAATAAGAGGGGTGTCAAGAGGGGTGAAGCCGTAGAGAGAGTAGGTTTCTTTTAAGGTCGCAACCATCTGCTCAAAGAGCATCTGCTCGGCGGGGAGCAGCTCCATGAAGCCCGAGAGGGTGCGGGGTTTGATCTTTTCCATTCGATACCTCAATGATTTTTGCGATGTATTCCGTTACAGTATAGCACAGTGACGGTAGGATGTCAAGAAAAACGATGTGTTACCGCTCAAAAGCGGGATAGCGCAAATTAAAACTGACGGCGATAGGGCTTGGAAGCATTTTTTTGCGCTTTTACGACCTGTCTGACCGTGACGGCAACGGTGGCAATGACAACGTAGATCAAGCCGAACACGAACAGGACCATGAAAGGGTTTGCCTTATTGTCCCCGATGAGGAAAAACACCACGGTCAGGTTGGCAAGGAAACAGAGAAAATGCAGTGCCAGGGCTGCCCAAAAACTCAATTTCTTGAGAGAAAAGAGCTGCCAGGAGGCGGCAAAAATGAAGGAAAAAAGGAAAATCTGCGTCAGGTTGCTCAGGTTCACCATAGGAAGGTCCATCTTGGTGTCCGAAAGCTGCAAAACGGCGGTACTGATAAAACAGAGGATCGTGGTGATCAGGCAGGCGGGAAGCAGAATTTCCCGATATAATTTCTTAAGTAACATCATGGTCAAATCGCCTCAAAGGAAATGGTAAAGCGGTTGGTAAAGCTCTGTCCCGGCTCAAGATATTTCTGGGAGCCGTTAGCCACGGCGTCCTTGCGACCGTCCAGCGTACAGGAGGAGGCCTCAAGGCCCATGACGTATTCGCATTGTCCCAGCATTCTCCACTGGATCATATGGTCGAGCATGCCGTCGGACTCAAAGGCGATGCGCATACGCACGCCGATCGCGGGGTTATCCATCCCGTAGCAGTTTTCCGACAGCTTGTGATAGAAGCACATTTCCTCAAAGCCGTGTTGAGGAGCGATCAGCTTGTCCCAGTCATCGATATGCTTGGCGGCGTTTTCGTCACGCGGCGTTACCTTGTCGGAGGGAATCACAAGCCTTGCCTTCTCCGAAAGAAGGGGGTAGCCGATATTCATGTGATACAGGACCGACACGGGAATGCGGTCAAAGCCGTGATTGGTGATGACGTCGGTGAAGGTGATCTTGTCCTCACCGCAGGCACAGGTATACGTGCGGCGGAGCGAGAGCTTACAACCGAACAACGTCGCCTCCTTGGCGGTTCCCGCGATCACGGCACTCATGCCGTCGGGGGCCAGGTCACAGCAGAGGTTGTCGCAGGGCATATTGCCGATGCGGCCGTGCATGGTAAGGCCAAGGGATTCGTCGGCGTCGCCCACGTTCTCAAGACCGCAGGTGGTCAGAAAGCCGCCGGCAAAGGAACGGAGCCAGTTGATGCCGTCCGCCTCAAAATACGCGGGGTTGACGATGCCGGTAGGCGTTAAATACGCCATGTTGCGGCCGCGGTAGCGGACGTCGGCGATATCCAGGCAACGGTCGGGAAGCAGGGTAAAGGTGAGGTCGCCGCCGTTCCAGACCGATATGGCACGGGTCCCGTCGGCTCTGCCGTCGGTCAGACGGTACTGTCTGACTTCAAAAAGCTGGTTCGGATTGCCTACGTATGCGTTCATGATGACACGGTGTCCCAAGGACGTCCTTTCACAGTATTAAAATCATGATAGCATCCGCACCGTTAATAATGCGACAATTATTTGTTAATATTTGGTTAACATTAGTCGGGGACGTCGGTGATGACGATGGAGGTAGCGGCCTTGCGGTCCTTTCCGTCCGCCGTCGGGATGGTCTCCATGCGGTTTTTGTAGAGGAATTTGGTCAGCTCGTAGCAATCGATCCAGATCTGATTGACGCCGTCCTTTTGGGAGGCGTCGAAGATGAGCTGGATGCCGAAATGCAGGTGGGGGACGTTGATGTTATTGACGTTTTCCTTGGCACTGTAACCCGTCATGCCCAGGTATCCGATGACGTCCCCTGCGGTCACGATATCCCCCGCGGCCAGGTCAGGGGCGTAGGGGTGATCCTTTCGGAGATGGGCGTAGTAATAGTAACGCTGATTGTCAAAGCTGCGGATGCCGACCCGCCAGCCGCCGTATTGGTTCCAGCCCAGGGCCTCCACGTACCCCGATTCAATGGCGATCACGGGAGTGCCAATGCTCCCCATCAGATCGTGGCCAAGGTGCTCTCTTGCATAACCGTAGCTGCGGGAGGCACCGAAGTCGTCGTAGTGCTCATAATAGTAGCCGCTTGCAATGGGAGAAAAGGCCCTCAGGCCGTAGAGCAGCTTACCGTCTCGGTAGTATTCTCCCACGTAGCTGTCAAGCACGGCGCCGTAGGCCTCCCGATAGTAGGAGAAATACTTCATGTTCGTGGTGATCGCCTCGATGGCCTCTCCCTTTTGCAGGCGCTCGGTAAAGCGGGTCAGGTCGCTTTTTTTATAGCCCTGAAAGCTCCCGCCGTACCGGGCACCGAGGTAGGCAAGGCAGTCGATCCAGCTCACGTGATGCTCGGTTCCGTAGGTGCTGAGATCGACTTGCAGCGCATCGTTCATGGCAGCGGCGGTAACGTCGAAGTCCACCCACTTGATATATCCTTCCCCCGAGGCCTGGCGGTCGGTCCGGGCCCGACCGGCGATCAGAGCCATTGAAAGGCAGGTGGCGGTCAGCGATATGAGCAAAATTCCGTAAAGAAAGCGGTGCTTTAGCGTTCTCATCGTTCTCCTCCGTTGGGTATAGTGTATGGTATGAAGGGAAGGGCATCAATATGCCAAGGACGAGGCCAAGGGAATGCATGACGCATACATATACAATTTTTCGGCAAATACCGTTTTCGCGATTTCATGGGAAGAAAGTGGCTTATCCCGTTGACAAAACAATAAAATTTTGATATAATGTAAAATGAGTTATTATGACTGCATATGCAGTATATACAGTTTTAGAAATGGCGTCCGATCCGCCGCAAGCGATCGGAGAAACGGAACGTACATGATGGAAAGACGGAGAGCAAGAGAAGCGGTCATGGAGCTGCTTTTTGAGCATGAATTCAAGAAAGAAGAGGATCCGGCCGAGGCCGTGCGTCTGGCGGAGGAAAGCCGTGAGGCTGAGACAGACGCTTACGTGGAGGCGGTCTATTTCGGCGTTTTGGATCGGATCGACGAGATCGACGGTCTGATTACCGCCCGCGCCATCGGCTGGAAGACCAACCGTATGACCAAGCTGTCCCTCAGCGTGATGCGGCTGGCGGTCTATGAAATGAAATACTGCGACGACATTCCCTTTACCGTCTCGATCAACGAGGCGGTGGAGCTTTCCAAGAAATTTGATGACGAAAAGGCCCCGCCCTTCATCAACGGCGTGCTGAACGGCATTGCCGAGGACCTGGGCTTGAAGGATACGGGCAATGCCTGACGCCGTCTGCCTCGGTCTTGATACCAGTAACTACACGACCTCGGCGGCGGTCTCCTCTCGCGGCAAGGTAACAGCTAGCGTCCGACGCCTTCTGAAGGTTGCGGAGGGGGAGAGAGGGCTTCGCCAGAGCGACGCGGTGTTTCAGCATACCGTGAATCTGCCGTCGGTATTTTCCGAGATCGGAGAGCAGAGGCTTCGCGCGGTGGGCGTTTCCGCCACGCCGCGGGATCACGAGGGCTCCTATATGCCTTGCTTTTTGGCGGGGGTGGCCTCGGCTTCGGCGATTGCCGAGACGGCGGGGGTTCCTTTGTATCGCTTTTCTCATCAGGCGGGACATATTGCCGCGGCTCTTTACTCCTGCGGGAGGGAGGATCTGCATGAAGGAGAGTTTCTTGCCTTTCACGTGTCGGGCGGTACCACCGAGCTGACCCACGTGGATTATGGCAGAATTACCCTTCTGGGAGGTACCCGCGATATCAGCGCCGGGAAGGCCATCGACCGTATCGGCGTGATGCTGGGGCTTTCCTTTCCCTGCGGAGGTCAGCTTGAGGCCTTGGCCGGCGACATCATGACCGCTAAGGCGGGGAAGCTGTCGGTAGAGGGCTTGTCCTGCAACCTGTCCGGCCTGGAAAATAAGGCGGAGGCTATGAGGAAGCAAGGGGCGGAGCCGTCGGCTGTTGCCGCTTACGTGCTACGCCATATCCTGGCGGTTTTGGATCGTCTTACCGAGAATGCTCTTGCTATCTATCCCGGTCTCCCCGTGATATACGCCGGGGGCGTTATGAGCAACAAGGCCATCCGTTCTCATTTAAGCGACCGCTTCGGGGGACTCTTTGCCGAGGCGTGCTACTCCTGCGATAATGCGGCGGGGATCGCCCGCCTGACCGAACTGACCGCCGACGGGCTGCTTGCCTCGTCGGAAAGGAGCGCCTATGCCGGTGGATGAATCCCGTATCTTAACGGTAACCAAGCTGAATGAATACGTCAAGATGCTGATCGACGGCAACCCCGTGCTTTCCAACGTATGGGTCAAGGGGGAGATCTCCAATCTCACCTGCCACAGCAGCGGTCATCTTTATTTCTCCCTTAAGGACGAGGGGGCAAGGGTGTCGGCCGTGATGTTCCGTGCGGCGGCGGAAAAGCTGAAATTCCGCCCCGAAAACGGCATGAAGGTGCTGCTTCACGGGCGGGTATCGGTCTATCCCCGGGATGGTGCCTATCAGATCTACGCGACCTCTCTTGAGCCCGACGGTGTCGGTGCCTTATATATTGCTTACGAGCAGCTGAAGCGGCGCCTGGAGGCCGAGGGCCTGTTCCGACAGGACTTGAAAAAGCCACTTCCCAAGATCCCCATGCGGGTGGGTGTCATTACCTCACCCACCGGGGCGGCGGTTCGGGACATTCTCAACGTGACCGGACGGCGCTTTCCCTTTGCCAAGATCCTGCTCTATCCCGCGCTGGTACAGGGGGACGGAGCGGAGGCCGATCTTGTGGCGGGGATCACCTATTTCAGTCAGACCAAGGCCGCCGACGTGGTCATTATCGGCCGAGGCGGCGGCTCCATTGAGGATCTGTGGGCCTTCAACAGCGAGGCACTTGCCCGCGCCATCCGCCGATCCTCCGTGCCGGTCATTTCGGCGGTAGGTCACGAGACCGATTTTACCATCTGCGATTTTGCCGCCGACCGACGGGCCCCGACGCCCTCTGCCGCGGCGGAGCTGGCGGTGCCCGATTCGGAGGAGCTGAAACGGAAGTTCGGAAACGTAACGGCCCGCATGGAAGCTCTCTTGAAGGCCCGCATGACGTCGGGGAGAGAACGCCTGAAGCTCCTATCGGAGCGGCGGGTTCTGACGGGCCCTACTGCCTATCTTGACGAAAAGCGCATGACGCTTCTTTCCCTCTCCCGCGATTTGGAATGGGTGACGCAGGGAAGCGTGGAATACAAAAAAAGCCAATTTGCCCGCCTGTCGGCGGTGCTGGAGGCGGTGAGTCCGCTGAAGGTGATCGCCAAGGGCTACTCGGCGGTTTTTGCCGAGGACGGCAAGCTGATCCGATCTGTGAAGAGCGTGAAGGTGGGTGACCCCATTTCCTTCCGCACCACCGACGGAACGGTGGATGCTGCCGTGACGGCAGTGAATGAATCCGAAATAAAGGAATAACGTATGATGAATGAAACCGAAATGACCTTTGAAGCAGCCCTCGCACGACTGGAAGAGATCGTTAGAGAGCTGGAAAACGGTGCGGCGCCCCTGGATCAGTCGCTGATGCTCTTTGAAGAAGGGGTACGCCTGGTCAAGCTTTGCGGCAACCGTCTGGATGAAGCGGAGCAGAAGATCCGAATTCTCATGAAGAAGGAGGACGGAAGCTATGAAGAACGTCCTTTCGGACAGGATCAAGGCTAACGCCGATCTTGTGGAGGAGGCGCTGCATCGGTATCTTGAGACGGCAAGCCGTCCCTACGAGGTGCTTTTGGACGCCATGCGGTACAGCGCCTATGCGGGCGGGAAGCGCATCCGTCCCTTTCTGACCCTTGAGGTCTGCCGTATGCTGGGCGGTAAGGACGAGACGGCCATTCCTTACGCCTGCGCCATTGAAATGATCCACACCTATTCGCTGATCCACGACGACCTCCCGTGCATGGACAACGACGACGTCCGCCGCGGAAAGCCCACGAATCACAAGGTGTTTGGCGAGGCCAACGCCTTGCTGGCAGGCGACGCTCTCCTTACCTACGCCTTTGGTGTGGCGGCGGGGAACCGGGACGCCACGGCCGAGCAGAATACCCTTGCCGTTTCGCTCCTTGCCGAATATGCCGGCTTTGACGGTATGATCGGCGGTCAGGTTTTGGATCTGGCCGGAGAGGGTAGAGCACTTTCCCAAGACGACTTCCTACTGATGAACCGTCTCAAGACGGGATGTCTTATCAAAACGGCCTGCCTCCTTGGGGCATTGGCCGCCGGGTTCCGTCCGACGGATCGGCCCTGGCAGGACGTGGAGCAGTATGCCGAACGGATCGGCCTGGCCTTCCAGATCGAGGACGACCTTCTCGATATGGGAACCGAGGATACCAAGACGACCTTCCTCACCTTTTTGTCTCCCGACGAGGCGCGGCTTGAGATCGCGCGGTTGACGGAGGAGGCAATCGCACGGCTGTCTCCCTATGAACAGAACGCGGTGCTCTCGGCCTTTGCCGAGCATCTTGCCTCCCGAACGGTATGAGCGTGCGTTTGGACGTGTTTCTCACCGAGCGTGGGGATACCGAAAGCCGTAGCCGCGCTCAGGAGCTGATCAAGAACGGATCGGTGACGGTGAACGGCAAGGTCGTCGTGAAGGCCTCTTATCCCGTGGAGGAGGGGGACGAGATCCTGCTGTTACAGGACCGCGTCTGCCCTTACGTCAGCCGCGGGGGATATAAATTGGAGGCGGCGCTGAAGGAGTTTCTGGTGGACGTGCGGGGCCTGACCTGCGCCGATATCGGAGCCTCCTCGGGCGGCTTTACCGATTGCCTTCTGCAGCACGGTGCCAAGCGTGTTTACGCCATCGATTCGGGAAGCGGCCAGCTTCACGCCTCACTTTTGGAGGACGAACGGGTGGTAGCGGTGGAAAACTGCAATGCCCGCTATCTCACCGATCGGGTGATCCCCGAGCCGGTGGACCTGGTCGTGATGGACGTGTCCTTTATCTCACAGACCAAGCTGTACGGCGCCTTGGTGCCGCTGATGAAGGAGGATGCTCTCCTGATCTCCCTGATCAAGCCTCAATTTGAGGTGGGGCGGTCGGGCGTCGGAAAGGGCGGCATCGTCCGTGATGAAAAGAAGCGTAAAGAAGCCGTTGAAGCGGTAGTCGTCTCGGCCGAAGCCTTCGGGCTCCGGTGTGAAGCGGTGATGCCCTCTCCCATTCGGGGCGGTGACGGCAACGTGGAATTCCTTGCCTGCTTTCAGAAAACGGCGAAAGGGGCAGGATCGGAGGAACTGGATGAAGATTGAGCTACTACCAAACCCTAATAAAGACAGGGATTATGCATACACGCGCAGGACTGCTGCGTACCTGATGGATAACGGAGCGGAGCTTTGGCTTTCGAAGGAGGCTCCCGCCATCGAAGGTGTCAAGCAGGGGCCTTGTCCCGCACCCGATCTGTTGCTGGTGCTCGGGGGCGACGGTTCGATGATGCGCGCCTCCAAGCGCGCATCCAAGCTGGACATCCCGGTTTTGGGTGTCAACCTCGGCCGTATCGGATTCCTTGCCGAGATCGGTGCCAACGAGCTGGAGCAGCTCTCGAAGGTGCTGCGGAACGAATACGAAATTGAGGAGCGCATGATGCTGGACGTGGCGGTCATGCGAGGCGGTACGGTGCTTTTGGAGGAGCGCGTGGCCTTGAATGACGCCGTGGTTTCTCACGGTCGTGTCTCAAGACTGCTCGGTACCGAGGTGCTTTGCAACGGAAATTCCTTGGGACAGTACCATTCCGACGGCTTTATTGCCGCTACGCCTACCGGCTCTACCGCGTATTCTCTCTCGGCAGGGGGGCCGCTTTTGGACCCTTCCTTGCGAGGGATTGCCTTGACTCCTATCTGCCCTCACTCCTTGACGGCGCGGCCTATCATCGTGCCGGAGGAGTCGGTGATCGAGATCCGCTATCTGTCGCCGGAGCATGAGCGTGCTCATCTGACGGTAGACGGGGAGGAGGCCTCGGAGCTTCTCCCGGGGGACCGTGTCATCGTTCGTCGGTCGGCCCTGAAAACCAAGCTGATCCGCTTGGTGAGCGATCATAAAAAGAGCTTTTACGATATTCTTCGCGAAAAAATGTCAGACACTTGATCCCCACGTGCAGGAAAGGATAGAAAAGACATGAAGTATAAGAGACACAACAAAATTATCGAGATCATTACCGAATACGACATCGATACCCAGGACGAGCTGATCGCCAAGCTCCGCGAGGCGGGATTTGACGTGACCCAGGCCACCGTCTCCCGCGACATCCGGGATCTGAAGCTGGTGAAGATCTCCACCAAGGATCACCGCTATAAGTACGCCCTCTCCCCCCACGATGACATCCACATTTCGGCCAAGTACCGGAATATCATTAAGGAAACCATCATCCACGTGGATTACGCCAACAATTTCGTGGTGCTCCGCACCTATTCCGGCATGGCGCAGGCCGCCGCTGCTGCGGTGGACGGTATGGGCTGGAGTGAGATCGTCGGCACCATTGCCGGCGACGATACCATGTTCGTTATGCTGCGGGATAACAACGCCGCCATTGAGTTTGCCGAGCGACTGAAGCTCATCGGCCGCGGCGCCGAGGCGTAAAGGATTTGGAGTCATCGTATGTTATCGTCGCTTCATATTGAAAATCTCGCCGTGATCAAGCGGGCCGATATGGATTTTGAAGGCGGTTTTTGCGTGCTGACGGGTGAGACAGGCGCGGGAAAATCGATCCTGATCGACGCCATCGGCCTGATTCTCGGTGCAAGGCCTACAAAGGATCTGATCCGAAGCGGGGAAACGAGGGCCGGTGTTTCGGCCTTGTTTACCGGCCTTGATCAGCCGCTTTCGCGGCTTCCCGAGGGTCTTGACGTGACGCCCGACGAGGACGGCTGTCTGTACGTAACACGCACCGTCGACCTTGACGGTAAGGCCCAGACCAAGCTGAACGGCAGAACGATCCCCGTTTCGATGCAGCGGGAGCTGATGTCGTATCTCATCAACATTCACGGCCAAAACGATAATCGGATCCTGATGTCCGCGGCAGCACAGCAGGAATACCTGGACAGCTATGCGGGAAACCGCGCTCTTCTTGAGGAATACGGTCAGGTCTACGACCAAATGGAGGCCTGCCGCAAGAAGATCCTGTCCCTGATGCGGGACGAGCGGGAAAAAATGCGGACGCTGGAGCTTCTTCGTTATCAGGTGGCAGACATCGATGCCGCCAAGCTGAAAATCGGAGAAGAGGAGGAGCTGGAGACCAGGCGGGACCAGGTAAAAAATGCCGAAAAGATCCTGAAGCAGACGCGGCTGATCACCAAGGCTCTGTATCGGAGTGAAAAATCCCTCCCGGCCTACGAGCTGATCAAAAAGGCGATCGCGGCGCTCACCTCCGTTGCGGAGTACGTGCCCCACGCCGAGGAGTCGATCGAAAAGCTGACGGCCATGACCTACGAGCTTGAGGACATCGGCCTGACCGTGCAGGATATTGCCGAGAACGACTACGAGGATCCCGATGCCGAGCTGGATCGGATCGAAACGCGGCTGGACCGGATCGGAAAGCTCAAGCGGAAATACGGATCCGATATTGCCGAGATCCTGGCCTTCCGTGACCGTGCCGCTGAGGAGCTTGCCGAGATCGAGGATTCCGACGAAAGGCTTGAGGACTACAAGCACGAGCTTTCGGGCTACGTGAAGGAGGCAACGCGCCTTGCCGCCATGCTGACGGATGCCCGCAGGGCCGCCGCCAAGACTCTTGAGGAGGGTGTGGTGGCGGAGCTTGCCTATCTGGAAATGCCGAAGGTGCGCTTCCGGGTGGACATTCGTCCCTCCCTTTCGGAGGAGGGTAAGGTGAAATTCAACCGCCGCGGCGCCGATGAGGTGGAATTTCTTCTGTCCGCCAATCCCGGCGAGCCGCTGAAGCCCCTTGCCAAGATCGCCTCGGGCGGTGAGCTGTCCCGTATCATGCTGGCGCTGAAAAGCGTAAACGCCGCCGATTCCGAGGGGGAAACACTGATCTTTGACGAGATCGATACCGGTGTATCGGGCAAGACCTCACAAAAGATCGGGATGCGGCTCCGCAAGCTGGCGGAGCACCATCAGGTCATCTGCGTCACCCATTCGGCGCAGATCGCCGCAGAAGCCCACGCCCAGTATCTCATCCGCAAGAGCGAGCGAGAGGGCCGAGTAGAAACCACCGTGACGCCCCTTGACCGTGAGGGACGGATCGGGGAGCTGGCCCGTATCATGGGCGGCGTCAACATTACTGATAAGCTGTTAAGCTCTGCCGCCGAGATGCTCGATTCGGCAGGGAAATGATAAAAAAGATTTTCCAAGGGAAAGGAACATTATTATGACACTTTACGAAGAACTGGTTGCCAGAGGCCTCATCGCCCAGGTGACCGACGAAAACGAGATCAAGACTATGATCAACGAGGGCAAGGCCACCTTCTATATCGGCTTTGACCCCACTGCCGACTCTCTGCACGTAGGGCATTTCATGGCACTCTGCCTGATGAAGCGCCTTCAGCAGGCGGGTAACCGTCCCATCGCTCTGATCGGCGGCGGTACCGCCATGATCGGCGACCCCTCGGGCCGTACCGATATGCGTTCCATGATGACAAGAGAGACCATTCAGCACAACTGCGACTGCTTCAAGAAGCAGATGGAGCGCTTTATTGAGTTCGGAGAAGGGAAGGCCATGATGGTCAACAACGCCGACTGGCTGATGGATCTCAACTACGTTGAGGTCCTCCGTGAGGTAGGCGCTTGCTTCTCGGTCAACAATATGCTCCGCGCCGAGTGCTACAAGCAACGCATGGAGAAGGGTCTCTCCTTCTTAGAGTTCAACTACATGATCATGCAGTCCTACGACTTCTATCATCTCTACAAGACCTACGGCTGCAATATGCAGTTCGGCGGCAACGATCAGTGGTCCAATATGCTGGGCGGTACCGAGCTGATCCGCCGTAAGCTGGGCAAGGACGCACACGCCATGACCATCACCCTGCTTCTCAACTCCGAGGGCAAGAAGATGGGCAAGACGGCTTCGGGCGCCGTTTGGCTCGATCCCAACAAGACCAGCCCTTACGACTTCTATCAGTACTGGCGCAACATCGACGACGCCGACGTTCTCAAGTGCATCCGTATGCTGACCTTCCTGCCTCTTGAGCAGATCAACGAGATGGATGGCTGGGAGGGCTCCCAGCTCAACCGCGCCAAGGAGATCCTGGCCTACGAGCTGACCAAGCTGGTCCACGGCGAGGAGGAGGCCAACAAGGCCCAGGAGACTGCCCGTCAGGTATTCGCCCAGGGTGGCGTGTCGGAAAATATGCCCTCCACCGAGCTGACCGACGAGCTGTTCCGTGACGGTAAGATCACCGTGGCCGACCTTTTGGTGGCCGGTAAGCTGGCTCCCTCCAAGGGTGAGGCCAAGCGTCTGATCCAGCAGGGCGGTATTATGGTGGGTGACAGCAAGGTCACCGATTTCGGTGCTGCTCTGGAAAAGGACGCCTTTGCCGACGGCGTGATCGTAAAGAAGGGCAAAAAGGTATATCACCGCTTCGTATTACAGGCGTAATGCGGTGGCTTGAATCAAATGCCCGCGTGACGGCATAGGATGATAGCAAGAGATTTTTACCGAAAGGAATGTGTCATGCAAGGAAATGATATTTTGATCGGCTCCTATCTGGACGAGGCCCAGCGGGACGGTCGGCTGACCTTTCAGAGGGACTATCCGCTGTCCTCGGTCTGTACCTTCCGCATCGGAGGGGCGGCGGCCTACGCCGCCTGGCCGACTTCAGCCGACGAGCTGGCTGCCCTGACGGCTATCTGCCGTTCGGCCGGCGTTCCCTTTCTTGTGATCGGCAACGGCTCGGACCTTCTCTTTGACGATCGTGGGTACGACGGTGTCGTCATCGTCACCACGGCTATGAACGAGATTCGACGGGACGGCCGTCGGATCACGGCGGCCTGCGGCGTGCCGCTGACACGGCTTGCCCTTTTTGCGGCCAAGGAGGGCCTGGGCGGTCTGACCTTTGCCTATGGAATCCCCGGTACTCTGGGTGGTGCCGTCTTCATGAACGCCGGTGCCTACGGCGGGGAGATGAAAAACGTCGTCTCCCGCGTGCACTGGTACGACACCGAAGCCGATGAGTTCGGATGGTACGAGGGTGAAGATAACGGCTTTGATTACCGTCAAAGCGTGTACCAGAGCGAAAAGAAGCTGATCCTGTCGGCGGAGCTGACGCTGGTTGACGCCTCCCCCGACGTTCTACGCGCCGAAATGGACGATTATATGGCCCGTCGGAAGGAAAAGCAGCCGCTGGAATATCCTTCGGCCGGCAGTACCTTCAAGCGCTATCCCGGCTATTTTACCGCGCAGCTGATCGATCAGGCAGGCCTGAAGGGCCGAACGGTGGGCGGCGCCCAGGTATCGGAAAAGCACGCCGGGTTTATCGTGAACCGCGGCGGGGCGACCTGCGCCGACGTGCTGGTGTTGATCGACGAGATCAAGGCTGCGATTTTCGAAAAGAACGGGGTTCTCATTGAGACCGAGGTGCGGTACATTCCGTATTCCGGCAAAGAAGCGAAATAAAACGGAGACGATTATGGAATTTGTCGTGATCACCGGTATGTCCGGTGCGGGAAAAACGCAGGCCTCCAACGTCATGGAGGATATGGGATATTATTGTATCGACAATATGCCCTCGGCCATGATCCCTTATTTTGCCGAGGTCTACGCAACCATGCCCACGAAGAACGCCAACGTGGCGTTTATCATCGACGTGCGAGGAGAGAACGACTTTCTGCCGCTTCTCACCGAGCTGACACGGCTGAAGGAAAAGGGCTATTCCTGCCGCACGGTGTTCATTGACTGTGAAGACCGTGTGCTGATCAACCGCTATAAGGAGACAAGACGCGTTCATCCCTTGGTGACGCTGAAAAACGTTTCGGTCAACGAGGCTCTGGCCATGGAGCGACAAATGCTGGCGCCGATTCAGCGCAAGGCCGACTATCGGATCGACACCTCGACCCTCACCTCCTCCCAGCTGCGGGATCAGCTGATGGCCATCTTCCATACCACCCGGACCGACCGCATGGTGATCACCTGTATGTCCTTCGGCTACAAATACGGGATCGCCACCGAAGCGGATCTGGTCTTTGACGTCCGTTGCTTTCCCAACCCCTTTTATCTGCCTGAGCTCAAGCCACTGACCGGCCTTGACGAGCCGGTGAGAGACTACGTGTTCTCCCATAAGACGGCGTCGGACTTTATGACGAAGCTCTACGATATGGTGGATTATCTCATTCCTCTTTACGCCGAGGAGGGAAAAACCCAGCTGACCATTGCCATCGGCTGTACCGGCGGCAAGCATCGCTCTGTCGCTATGACCGAGGCCCTTGCCGGGCATCTCAAGACCGACGGTCTGAATGTGATCACCGTCCATCGGGATATTATCAAAAAATTTATCGGAGATAAGTAAACACGCCATGTACGATTCCTTTTCGCAGGAGGTCAAAAACGAGCTCTGCGCCACCAGGACCAAGCTGAAATGCTGTCGGGCATCCCTGCTTTACGGGATGCTTTGCGGTGCTTCCGAGGTGTCGCGGGATAGGATCGTCCTGGATACCGAAAATCCCGCTGTGGCACTCTCCTTTTCCCGCCTTGCCCGTGAATTTTCCGGGATAAGGGATAAGAGCGATTCCATCCTGACGGTCATTGACGATCCTGCGGTGGTGGAGCGGCTATTCCTCGGGCTTGGAACCTCCCCTGACGCTCCCGTGCCCGATCCTGCCGTGATGTCCTGCCAGTTTTGCGGATGGTCCTTTGTCAAGGGCGTGTTTTTGTCCTGCGGGACCATTACCTCCCCCGGTAACGCCTATCACATGGAATTTTTGATGCGGAACGAGGAGAGTGCCGCAGGGCTTGCCTCCTATCTTTCCGAGCTTAACGTTTCTCCCAAGATCACCGAGCGGCGCGGAGGACTCTTCGGCGTTTACTACAAGGATAGTGAGAGCGTTGTGGATATTCTCGGCCATCTCGGGGCCAACCGCGCCGCCTTTAAGCTGCTGGACGTGAAGATCTACAAGGATATCCGAAACAACGCCAACCGCGTGGCCAACTGCGAGGCCGCCAACATCGGCAAGACCGTTGCCGCCGCAAACGAACAGATGCGGGCCATTGAGACCATCATTGCCTCGGGGCGGTCGGACGAGCTCCCCGATGAGCTGAAGCAGACCTTGGACCTGCGGGCGGCCTTTCCCGACGCCACCCTGCTGGAGCTGGCCTTAAAGCACCAGCCGCCCATTACCAAATCGGGTGTCAATCACCGCCTGCGCCGGCTGGTGGATTTTGCCAAGACCTGTTAATCTTATCGATTACGAAAGGAGAGGTGCCGTATGACCGATTTTGTTCACCTGCATCTGCATACCGAATACAGCCTGCTTGACGGTGCGTGCCGTGTCGCCGAGATCCCTGCCCGTGCTGCAGCCCTTGGCCAAACGGCTGTGGCCATCACCGACCACGGCGTGATGTACGGCGCCGTTGCCTTTTATAACGCCTGCAAGGATGCCGGGATCAAGCCCATTATCGGTTGCGAGGTGTACGTGGCCAAGCGCTCTCGCTTTGACAACACCGGAAGCGGTGAGACCGAGCCCGATCATCTGGTGCTTCTCGTCAAAAACGAGACGGGGTATCGGAATCTGATCCATATGGTGTCGAAGGCCTTCACCGAGGGCTTCTATCGGAAGCCCCGGATCGATATGGAGCTGCTTGAGGAGCATCACGAGGGGCTGATCTGCCTGTCTGCCTGTCTTGCCGGCTACATTCCCCGCCATATCATGAGCGGAGATCTTGCAGGGGCAGAGGAGTATGCCATTCGGATGCAGAAGCTTTTTGGGAAAGGGAATTTTTACCTTGAGCTTCAGGACCAGGGCATTGACGGCCAGAGGATGGTCAACGAGTGCATTGCCGGTATCTCGGAGCATACGGGGATCCCCCTCGTTGCCACCAACGACGTCCATTATCTGCAAAAGACCGACGCCTTTACCCAGTCGGTCATGATGTGTATTCAAACCAACAGCATGGTGGCCGACGGCCGCCCCATCGGCTTTGAGACCGATGAGTACTATATGAAAAGCGGCGATGAGATGGCAGCGCTTCTCGGCCGCTTTGAGGGTGCTGTGGAAAACACCAAGAAAATTGCCGATGCCTGTCAGTTTGATTTCACCTTCGGCAAGACTCTGCTGCCGAAATTTGATCCCCCCGACGGCATTTCCGCCAAGGATTACCTGAAGCAGCTTGCCTACGAGGGCCTTGACAGGCGGGAGCGGAACGGCGACATTCTCTACGACGGCAAATTCAGCCGCGAGGACTACAAATACCGTATTGAGTACGAGCTTGTGGTGGTGTCCTCCATGGGATACGCCTCCTATTTTCTGATTGTTGCCGACTTTGTCAACTATGCCAAATCCCACGGGATCGTCACCGGCCCCGGACGCGGCTCGGGAGCCGGCAGCCTGATCGCTTATCTGATCGGTATTACCGAGGTGGATCCCGTCAAGTTCTGTCTTTTGTTTGAGTCGTTTCTCAACCCCCAGAGGGTGAGTATGCCCGACTTTGATATTGACTTTTGTTACCGCCGCCGCGATGAGGTCATCGACTACGTGGCCGATCGTTACGGCAAGGATCACGTCTCCCAGATCATTACCTTCGGCACTATGGCCGCCAAGGCGGCTCTGCGGGACGTTGGGCGGGTGCTTGGCATGGCGTACGCCGAGGTGGATGCCGTGGTCCGTGCTCTCCCCGAGCACAAGTACGGCGTTACCCTGAAGGAGGCCATGGAGGACAAGTCCTTCCGCGCCCTTTGCGACGGGGACGACCGCATCCGTGAGCTGGTCAGCATCGCCATGGCGCTGGAGGGAATGCCCCGCAACGCCTCTACCCACGCAGCGGGCGTGGTCATTACCGACCGCCCCGTGTCGGAGTACGTGCCGCTATCGGTCAATAACGACACGGTGGTGACGCAGTTTGATATGGACACGGTGGCCAAGCTGGGCCTCTTGAAGTTTGATTTTCTGGCTCTGCGGTATCTGACCATCATGGATGATACCGAGCGGGAGATCCGCAAGAACGAGCCGGATTTTGACATCAACGCCGTCCCCTTTGACGACGCCGAGACCTACGCGCTGATCGCCTCGGGCAAGACCGACGGCCTTTTTCAGCTGGAATCGGAGGGAATGCGTCAGCTTCTCGTCCAGATGCAGCCCGACTGCATTACCGATATCATGATCGCTATCGCTCTCTACCGTCCCGGTCCCATGGACGCCATTCCCAAGTTTCTCCGAAACCGCAAGGACAGAAGTAAGCTGACCTACCGCATCCCCTGTCTTGCCGAAATACTGGATGAGACCTGCGGCTGTATCGTCTATCAGGAGCAGGTCATGCAGATCTTCCGCGAGGTGGCGGGCTATTCCTACGGCAAGGCCGACATCGTCCGCCGTGCCATTGCGAAAAAGAAGCCCGGCGTGATCGAAAAGGAGCGGGAGAGCTTTCTTAAGGGAGCCGTAGAAAAGGGCTATGACCGAGCCGACGCCGACGCCCTCTACGGCGAAATGACCGACTTTGCCAATTACGGCTTCAAAAAGAGCCATGCGGCGGCCTACGCCTTTATATCCTATCGTACGGCGTATCTTAAGGCCCACTACGCGCCGATGTACTACGCGGCGCTGATCACCTCGGTCTTTGGCAATCAGCCCAAGATGACCGAGTATATCACCGAGTGTGCCAAGATGGGCATCAAGACCTTGCCTCCCGACATTAACGAGAGTGAAAACGGCTTCTCGGTGTCAAACGGAAACATCCGTTACGGCCTGCCCGCCATCAAGAACGTGGGGGATGCCTTCATCCGCCGTGTGGTCACCGAGCGCAGCCGCGGCAAGTTTAAGTCCTTCTACGATTTCCTGTCCCGTATGCAGGGAAGTGACCTCAACCGCCGACAGATCGAATCGCTGATCAAGGCGGGGGCCTTTGACAGTCTCGGTGTCTACCGCAGTCAGCTTCTGGCTGCCTGCGGAGAGATGATCGAGTCGATCCAAAGCAAGAGCCGGGGCAACCTGTCGGGGCAGATGGATATGTTTGCCGCCGAAACGGTGAGCTTCCGCTATCCCGACATTCCGGAATTTACCCTTCGCGAGCGTTTGCTTCTGGAAAAGGAAAGCGCGGGGATGTACCTGTCCGGTCACATTCTTGACGACTATTCCCGTCATTTCGAATGGCTGTCCCCCGCGTCGGTGCGGGGCATCCTCGACAGCTTTGCCGAGGGAGGAAGCCGCGCCTATCGGGAGAAACAGGTGATCCGCGCGGCGGGTATGATCACCCGCATCGCGCAAAAGAACACCAAAAACGGCGACGTGATGGCCTTTGCCGTTCTGGAGGACCGAGGGGGTGAGATCGAGCTGATCATTTTCCCCAAGGTACTGGCGGCCTGCGGCGCCGCGCTGCGCCACGATGCGGCGGTTACGGTGGAGGCTGAGATCTCCTTAAAGGACGGCGATCCCAAGCTGATCGTACGGAGCGCCGCTCCCCTTGAAGCCAATGACCGCTTCCGTCCCGTCGCACCGGCACCACAGCCTCTGTCTGCAGTGAAGGAATACGGCATGGGACAGCCCGTGTCAAAGCCGGCCGGATTGCCAATTCAGGCGGCGTCGGAGCCGACGTCTCCTGCCGGAACCGCTTCCGTCTCGGAGGAGAAGAACGCTTCACACGGGAAGCTTTGGCTGAAGGTGCCCGATATGGAAGGGAAGACCTTTGCCCGTGTACTGGCCCTTTGCGAGATCTTTTCGGGCGGGACCCCCCTCGTGTTCTACGATCTGTCCCGAAAAAAATATATCACGGCCGGCATCGGCGTCGACGCCTCGGAGTTCCTTGCCAACGAGTTAAAGGGAATCCTGGGAGAAGACTGCGTGGTGCTCCGCTGAAATGAAGTTTTTTTTGAAACATTCATAATGTGTTCAAATGTGTAGTTTACAATGAAAGCGTATCGAGATTGGAAAGGAGTGGTCGCTTCCATATGAAGAGACGGTCCAAGGAAATCAACTGGAGCGACGAGATGGCAGTGGCTGTTCGTGTTTTGGGAAAATCGATCTTAAAATTTTTCGGCTGGGTCTTGAATATTTTTATGACCGTATGCCTTGTGGGTGCCATCGTCGGCCTTGTGGTGGGCGGCACCTTCCTCCTATACGTAAAAAACTATCTTGACACCAGTCTCGATAGCTTTGATGCTCTCGCAAAGGAAAAGAAGCTGACCACCATGGTCAGTTATATCGATGAGGACGGGAATGTCGTGGAACTGACCTCCGAGCGTCTGAGCGCCTCGGAAAATCGTGTGTGGGTCAAGTATTCCGAGATGAACGATTACCTCCCTAAGGCCTTCGTTGCCATTGAGGATAAGCGTTTCTGGAAGCACCAGGGTGTTGACTTTTACGGTCTTGCCGGTGTGGCTGTTAAAATGCTGGGCGGCGGTAATTTGCGCGGCGCCTCTACCATTACCCAGCAGCTGATCAAAAACGTAACCGGCGACGATGACGTCTCCATCCAGCGTAAGGCGCAGGAGATCATCCGTGCCATGAATCTGGAAAAGAAGTACGATAAGACCGAGATCCTGGAAATGTATCTCAACAATATCTATCTTTCCCAGAATTGCTACGGTGTCGGCGCCGCTGCTTATACCTATTTCGGTAAAGAGGTCAAGGATCTGACCCTGATCGAGTCGGCCGCCATCGCGGCGATCACTCAGAATCCGTCGTGGTGGGATCCCATCCTATACCCTGAAAACAACCGGGATCGCCGCAACACGATCCTGGAGCAAATGTATGAGCAGGAGCTTATTACGCAGGAGGAGTTTGCCTCCGCCTATATGCAGGAGCTGGTCCTGAATATTCCCGATGTGGATGAAGCGGAGGGCATGGCCATTCACTCCTGGTACACCGACGCCGCCCAGCAGGAAGCGGTTCAGCTTCTGATGCAGGAATACGGCTATACCAAGGCCATCGCCGAAAAGGCCCTTCTCACCGGCGGCTTTAACATTGTGACGGCCATGGATCCCGAGATCCAGGAAACGCTGGAAAAGCATTTTGAAAACGACAGTAAGTGGCAGCGCGTGGACGAATCCCCGATCCAGCCCGAATGCTCCGCCGTTATCATCGATCCCAACAACGGTAATGTGCTGGCACTGGTGGGTGGCCGCGGTCAGAAAATGATCAACCTCGGTTTGAACTATGCCACCCAGACCAGACGTCCCGCCGGATCCTCCATTAAGCCCCTTTCAGTCTATGGCCCCGGCCTGGAATACGGTGCCTTGACCTACGGCTCGGTCTTTGACGACGTGCCGATCGATTTTGGCAAGGAAACGGTTGACCCAGAAACAGGGGAGATCGTCTACTCCAATGCCCACGGCTATCCCAAGAACTCTCCCGATAAGTACCAGGGCCTGACGACGGTCCATTACGGCGTTGAGGTGTCGAAAAACACTGTGTCGTGGCGAGCCCTTGCGGCCCTTGGACTTGAGAACTCCTACGAGTTTTTGACGAAAAAGGTGGGTATCTCCACCTTGGTTGAAAGTCAGGTTTTGAACAACGGTACGGTCTTTACCGATATTGCCTACGCTCCCTTGGCCATGGGTGAGTTTACCTACGGCGTTACCGTTAAGGAAATGACCTCGGCCTATCAGGTCTTCGCCAACGGCGGTGTCTTCAACGAGGAGCGCATCGTCCTGCAGATCCTCGGTCCCGACGGGGAAGTGATCGTTGATAACGAGAAGAAGAGCTCTATCGTTATGAGCACCCAGAACGCCTCCATCATGACGCAGATGCTGAAGGAGGTCGTCAGCGACGGTACCGCCAAGACTGCGATTACTCTGGATAAGGTCATGGATTGCGCCGGTAAGACCGGTACGACTCAGGCCAACCGTGATAAGTGGTTTATCGGCTATACCCCCTACTACGTTTGCGGTATTTGGTTCGGATATTCCATGCCTCAGTCCCTTCAGAAGTTTGATAAGGAATATTCGGCCAGCAAGACCATGCCCATGCTTCTGTGGGACGACATCATGACCGAAATCACCGCCAAGTACGTGCAGATGGATGCCGACGGCGTCGAGAAGCTGAAAACGCTGGATCTGGCTCCCGGCGTGATCACGGCGACCTACTGCCGCGATTCCGGTAAGCTGATGACCGACGCCTGCAAGGCTGACCCCCGCGGCAGCCGTGC
>SVSM01000043.1 GCA_015064295.1 Oscillospiraceae bacterium
AAGAAAATTCAAGGAGGCTTTTGGTATAAATCTCATAGAATATCGAAACAAAAAAAGAATGGAGTTCGCAAAAGATCTTTTGAAAATCAATTCAGTATCCCGAGTATCGAAAATGCTTGGATACCAATCCGTATACTCTTTCAGCAGAGCCTATAAAAGTTATTTTGGCTATGCACCGAGTAAAACAAAAGCGTAAAAGGGCTATGATTGAAGCTCAAATCAGGTCACCACAGGGGGCAACTAAACTCCCCCATTAGATCCACGCACTAAATGACAACTCCGATACTTGTCAAAAAGGACGATGAACCTTAATAAGTGTCATTGTGTAACGTATTTAAACTGTCCTTAACGGTACATCGCATTTCCTTCGTCTCTTTTTTGCTTTTTCTTAATACCCCAAGGACTCCCCGATGAGCACCACCTCGTACTCGGCGGCGGCGGGGGCTTGCAGAAGCACCTGTACTCCCTTGCAGATGCGGTCGGGACTGTTGCAATCGTAGCAGTGGTCGCCCTTGGCGGCGCAGGGGGTCTTGCAGCCGAGGCGGGCGGCGTTTTGGGGCGCCGCTACGTTCCGTGCGCGGGTAATGGCCTCGGCCAGGGTAGGGGCGATTTTGTTCTCACCCACGATCAGGTAGACCTTTTGGTGTCCGTAGAAGATGCCGGCCACGCGGTTGCCGTTGCCGTCAATGTTGACGATCTCCCCCTGCTCGGAGAGGGCGTTGACGGAGGAGAGATAGACGGCGGCGTTCCCCGCCTCCTCCAGCATCTCGGCGGAGGTGTGTCCCTCCTGGGGATGCCAGTGCCAGAAGACGCGATTGCTTTTCTCAAGGCCGTCGTAAAGATCCATATCCCGAATGGTGACCGAGCCGCCGATCCCGACGGTGGTGTTGCGGATGGCGGTACAGAGATAGGAGGCTGCCTCGCAGGCCTTGGCAAAGACGCTGACCTTGTAGCCGCGAGCGATCAGATTTTCTTTTAAGGTGGCGTTCATCGTAAGGGTTCCTTTCGGTTGGTTATCCGGAAGCCGTGAGCGGCACGGCTATTGTAGACGTATCTGTTTTCATTGTAACGGACAGTTGTGTCAAAAGTATGAAGATGGAGAAAAAGGTGCATATTGCCTCCATTCCCGCCAATACTAACCAAAACGGAGGTGGGAGGCAGTATGCAATATCGGGAAATGACGGCGGCGCTGGAAGCAACCCTGCGGTTGGAAAAAAGCTTCGACCTGCAAAAACGGCCCTTTCGGGCGGTAAACGGGAGCGTTGAGGCGGTGTTTTACTCCCTTTCGGGTTCGCTGGACAGCGAAATGGCCGAAAAGATGATGACCTTTGCCATGACCTGCCGGAGGGCCGAGGACTGCGTCTTCAACGTCCCGCACCCCGACGTATCCCAAAGCGATGACGTGGCGGCTTTGGCCGACGCGGTGCTGACGGGGCGGGCGGTGATGGCGGTGGAGGGGGTTGAGAAGGCGGCGGTCATCGACTGTAAGAGCTATTCTCTCCGCGCCGTCAGCGAGCCGGAGAACGACCGCGTTCTCCGAGGCCCTCGGGACGGCTTTTCGGAATCGCTGGTACGGAACACCGCCCTGATCCGCCGCCGCCTGCGGGATCCCGCCCTGGTGATGGAGCGGTTTACCGTGGGGGATCCCTCCGGGACCGACGTGGCCCTCTGCTACGTGGAGGGCAAGGCCTCGGCCAAGCTGGTGGACACCCTTCGGGATAAGCTGTCGGGCATGAAGATCCGGGCTCTCAACATGACACAGGAGAGCTTGGCCGAGGCCATTATCCCCCGCGGGTGGTACAATCCCTTTCCCAAGGTGCGCTTTACCGAGCGGCCCGACGCGGCGGCGGCCATGCTGGAGGAGGGTAGCGTGATCCTGGTCTGCGACAACACCCCCCAAGTCATGATCCTTCCCACCGCCATTTTTGATTTTCTGCAGGAGACCGACGACTTCTATCTGCCTCCCCTCATCGGCAGCTATTTGCGCTTAACCCGCATGGGGATCTTTCTTCTTTCGCTGATCCTGACGCCGCTCTGGTACTACTGTGTGAAGAACATCGGGACCCTTCCGCCGTGGCTTGGCTTTTTGGACGTGAAGGAGCCGGCGGCGATCCCCCTTCTCATGCAGCTTCTTCTGGCGGAATTCATGATCGACGGGCTGAAGCTGGCCTCCCTGAATACCCCCAATATGCTGAACAACTCCCTTTCGGTGGTGGGGGGACTGATTCTGGGCGACTACGCCGTGGAGGCGGGCTGGTTCTCCTCCCAGACCATCCTGTATATGGCCATCGTGGCCATCGCCTCCTTTACCCAGCAGAGCTACGAGCTTGGCTACGCCTTCAAGTTTTTACGAATCCTTCTGCTGCTGGCGGTGGAGCTTTTCGGCCTCTGGGGACTGATCGGTGGTCTGATCCTGACGGTGGTGGCCATTGCCGGCAACCGAACGGTGGAAGGAAGCCGCTCGTACCTCTACCCGCTGATCCCCTTTCACGGCAAGGCCCTGATGCGGATGTTCTTCCGGGTGCGGCTGAAAAAAGAGGATTAACGTAAAGCAGGCCCCTGCGGAAGCAGGGGCCTGCTTTACGTTGTCCCCACGTGGGGGCGGCTTTAATAGAAGGTTGCCACAAGCTCGGCGGGGGCCTCGGCGGGTTCGACCGAAACGAGCCGCAGCACCGGGCCGGTCTTTCCGTAGAGGGAGCAGGGCTTCACGGTGATCTTGGCGGTAAGACGCACCCAATCGCCGGTGTTCACTCGGGAGCCGCCGCTTTCACAGAGCAGGCCGCTGTAGGTGATGTCGTCGGCGCAGCAGGTCATGATCTGACGGCCGATGACGAAGCCGTCCTTAGGCAGACGGTCGTTCTTGTTGACCAGTCCCAGGAAGGTCACGGTCTTTCCGTTATATTGGGGCATACTGTCGGCCAGATCCCGATACCACAGAGCGAAATCCCGATCCTCGATCGTGATCTCGCTTTTATGAACGTCGAAGGGCAGGGGATCCTGAATATCGTCGTAGGCGAAGGTACCGTCTACGTTTTCATAAATAATATCGGTACGGCGGCTGACACCGCGGACCAGCTTGTGAAGGGCTTCACGGTCGGTGTCGGCGTTACAGCGATTGAAGACCACCAGCTCGCAGGTGGAGAGCTTGTCCACCACCAGATTCCGCATATTGGCGTTGTAGACCTCGATGGTGGAGGCATCGGCGAACATCATCTCCTGAAAGACGGTCCACCCTTGGGGCAGAGCCGCAAAGAGATCGTTTAAGAGCCACATACCGTTGTATTCCGCCAGCACGCGGTTGGCGTTATGCTTGCGGCGGAGAGCCTCCAGCTTGTCGGGATTCAGCTTGGCCTTGTCGTCAAGGATCTCCACGAACACGTCGGGGGAGGCAAAGCCGAGAGGGTCAAGCTCCTCCTCTCCCTCCTCAAAGAGAAGGACGAGGGTGCGGTCCTTACCCTTAAAAAAGCCGGAATCGGCCAGCGTCTCCTGGATAAAACGGGTTTTTCCGGCTTCCAGAAAGCCGGTAAAGAGATAAACGGGTATTTCCATCATGCGCGCCTCACGCTTGTGAGAAGAGCTTGGCCAGCCCTTCCTTGTCCAGCCCCGTGCCGATAACGCAGAGCTTGCCGATAACGTCGGCAGTGCCGTAGCGGATCGCCTTTTCTCCGGGGACGTAGTCGAAGTGGAGCCATCTGCCGTCCTCGGCGGCCAGGATGCCCTTGGCACGGAGGACCATGCCGTAGCGGCCGGTCATCAGCTTGTCCAGGCAGTCCTCAAGGAAGCTCTCGGTAACCTTGGCTGCCGTTTCGACGCCCCAGCTGACGAAGACCTCGTCGGCGTGGTGTCCGTGATGGCAATGGCAGTTAGGATCGTCACATTCGTCGTGACCGTGATGGTGGTGATGCTCATGCTCATGCTCGTGATGGCACTCGCAGTCGTGGTCATGATGCTCATGCTCGTGATGGCACTCGCAGTCATGGTCGTGAGGATGCTCGTGCTCGTGATGACACTCGCAGTCATGGCCGTGATGCTCGTGCTCATGATGGCACTCGCAGTCATGGCCGTGATGATGCCCATGCTCGTGATGATGGCACTCGCAGTCGGGATCGTCGCACTCATCATGGTCGTGATGATGGTGATGGTGATGGTGGCGCGACTCCTTTTCCTTTTGCTCCTCCAACAGATGGTGAAGCTCCTCCTCCAGGGTGTTGCGGTTCTCCATGGCGTTCAGGATGGCCTTACCGTCAAGCTCATCCCAGGGGGTGGTGATGAGGGCGGCCTTGTCGTTCACCGAACGGACGAGGGCCACCGTCTCGGCCAGCTTGTCCTCCCGAATGCCGTCGGTGCGGGAGAGAACCACCGAGGAGGCAAACTCGATCTGATTGCGGTAGAACTCGGCAAAGTTTTTCATATACATCTTGCATTTGGAGGCGTCGATGACGGTGGTGAAGGCGTTCAGCTCCAGCCCCTCGATGGCGGCGTCCCGAACGGCGCGGATGACGTCGCTCAGCTTACCGACGCCGGAGGGCTCGATGAGGATGCGGTCGGGGGCGTATTCCGCCTTGACCTTCTTCAGGGCCTCGCCGAAATCACCCACAAGGGAGCAGCAGATGCAGCCCGAATTCATTTCGGTGATCTCGATGCCGGCCTCCTGGAGGAAGCCGCCGTCGATACCGATCTGACCAAACTCGTTCTCGATGACCACCAGCTTTTCTCCGGCGTAGGCCTCCTTGATGAGCTTTTTGATGAGGGTGGTCTTGCCGGCTCCGAGAAAGCCGGAGAAAATATCAACCTTTGTCATGGGATTCTCCTTACAAACGATTTCACATAATCAGCGGGCAAACGCCCCGTCTTACCGGACGGAACGCGGTCACGTCCTCCCTACGCCTTCAACAGCTCCACCAGCGTGGGGATGCATTCCTCAAAGCGCACGCCGTAGGGGTGCTCGTCGTCCCCCATGGACTGCTTGATGCAGGCCACGGTGTAGTCCACGGCGATCTTGAGGGAGGCCTCAAGGCCTCTGCCCAGGGCAAGGGCGCCGCACATGGTGGAGGCGTAGATGTCGCCGGTACCGTGGAACTTAACGGGGAGATTTTCGCTGAAATAGGAGCAGAAGGAATCGGTTCTGCTGTCGTAGGCGATGACGCCCTGGCGTTGGGGGGCGGAGGTCAGCACCACGCCGGTCATGGCGGCAACGTGGCAGCCGAGGGCGGTGAGCTTGACCAGGATTTCCTTAATATCGTCCTCCTCGTAGGGGCCGGCCTGATAGTCGATGCCCAGCATATAGGAGGCCTCGGTCATGTTGGGGACGATGACGTCGGCCGTGCCGCAGAGCTTGGCCATCTCGGCGGCGAAGGCGGGGGTAAAGCCGGGGTAGAGCTTCCCGTTATCGCCCATAACGGGGTCGATGAACTTGATAGCCTTTCCACCGAAGGCGTCGAAGAGGTCCTTCACCATGCCGATCTGCTCAAGAGAGCCGAGGTAGCCGGTACACAGGGCGTCGAAGGACAGGTCAAGGGACTTCCAGTGAGAGGCGATCTTGGGAATATCCTCGGTCAGATCTCGCCAGGTGTAGCCGGTAAAGCCGCCGGTGTGGGTGGAGAGAATGGCGGTGGGGATGATGCAGGTCTCGGCGCCCATGGCCGAGATGATGGGGAGAGCAACGGTCAGAGAGCACTTGCCGAAGCAGGAGATGTCCTGCACCGAGAGAACGCGGGTCTGGTACATAATCGGAGTTCCTTTCACATAGGAGTAAGATATAATATATGTAGGAATCACATATAATATATGATTATAAACCAAGGGATTTCGGATGTCAATAGGGGAGGAAGAAAGGTAAAAAATATTTTGAAAAAAATTAAAAAAGGTGTTGACAAACGAGAAGGGATATGATATAATAGCGTACGTCGCAAGGAGAGTAGCTTCCGCTGACGACCAAATGGGAGCATAGCTCAGCTGGGAGAGCATCTGCCTTACAAGCAGAGGGTCATAGGTTCGAGCCCTATTGTTCCCA
>SVSM01000013.1 GCA_015064295.1 Oscillospiraceae bacterium
CTCCGTTCACCAGCTCCATATTTGGGAGCGTTCCCGAGCGGCCAAAGGGGGCAGACTGTAAATCTGTTGTCAGTGACTTCGGTGGTCCGAATCCACCCGCTCCCACCAAAACAAAAGACCGACCTACTGGTCGGTCTTTTGTTTTGGTGGGATGTGGATGTGTGTTTATTTCAAAGCTGATCGCGCACAGCATCGCGTGAACGTAGTCCCAATCATGCCCCGTGGCCTTGCATAAGGCTCTTACCGTGCAATCGCCGACGCGGTTGCCGTCAGGGTTGGGGTTGTAATAAACATTAGTCATACACATACGCAGATTTACCATAGGTCGTTATCATAAATGCTTTCATCAACCTCCCACGGTATTTTATTTTTTATACATTTTTTAATTGTTTCCATCCATTCCTCGGAAGGAGTTAATTCGCGTGTTCCAGGAAAGTCCTCATAGTTAAAGCCTGGCGCAGCTTCCCCAAAAACTTTTTTATATTCTTTGCAGAGTTCATCTGCCTCTTTGCTTTGGGTTAAAGCGGCATCTTCGGGATGAATACCAAACATCAAATCACTCCCATCATTGTTTCAAACTGTGCCAATATTTGGGGGAACCATTTTTTCAAAAACTTAATATCATTTTCTCGCCCAAGCGCATGAATGGAAAAAATGTTTGCAAATATTTCGCTTGCTTTTTTTCTTTATCCTTCCAATATGCTTGGGGGTGTCTCCATCTTGTTTCTATTTTTCCATCGGAAAGACCGTTTACAATATCAGACAAATAGCCGACCGTGTCATGTTTGTTCAAATATTCGATTATTGACTTTTGTTTTATATTTGTTTTGGAACGGGCGCTTTTAATGCGTTTATAAAGGATTTATTTTCAAACGACAAAAAATACCTGTTGTCCAACCAATGAGCCAATTCGTGTGTCAAAGATATTGGGTAATTAATTCTTAAAAAGGACGGAATTTCGGGGTTGTATGCTATTTTACCAGACTTTGCTCGAAGTGCTATTCTCCTTTGCATTTGCAAATCTTTTTCAAATACCACCTCGTTAAGAGCTTCTTCCAATAATATTCTATACCTTTCCGGCATATTTGTCAATACATTGTCGCGGTAATTGTTGTTCGCAGACCTTATGTCAAAATCACCATTTTGCCTTATATAATTTTCAATTGAAGAAAAATCCTCGTAAAAATCATTTGTATTTTCATGAAGCGATACAGCAACATCCACCGTGTCCGTGTCAGCTTCCTTAACGGTTTTGGGAAATATCTTCTGGCTATTATTATGCCTCGCCGCCGCTCCTCTTGCCTGTGCCGCCTGCTCCCTGTCCCACTTGGCGATCTGCGTCCGCTCGGCTCTCGTTTTGAGGCCACTTTCTTGCTAAGATACTTAATATAAACAGAAAAAAACCGACCTTAAGGTCGGTTTTTCACGTTAAGTTTTCAGAATCAGATCCGCAACAAATTCCGGTTGCGTTTCGGCAAAATAGGCCTCCTCCAAGGGAAGCCATTCGGTTTCGTAGCGGTGAAGCAACGCTTCCCCGCCCCGTTCCAAAATGCGATTCCGTTGGGATTGCTTGTCGGTATCGAGAAGGAACTTGACATCATAGAAATCGCGGAGCTCGGGATGAAGAGAGTAAACACCCTCGACAAACAAATACTGCCTTCGCACCTCTTTTATCGCAGGAAGAAGAACCTGCTTATGGCAATCAAAACGGGCATGAGTCAAGGAATCCGCATAGCGCTCTCCCATGACCTCTTGCTTCAACCGTTCCACATCCACGTTTCCGCCGGGCAAGGAAAGGCGTTCCTTTGTCTTGCGTTCCGTAGGTAGGAAATAGTCATCCATGGCAATCACGTTTCCGTCAAACAGCTTGCCAAGCAGGGCCGCAACCGTAGTCTTCCCCGAGGCGGCTCTCCCCTCGATCGCCACGTTAATGCGATCCGCTTTACGTCCCGCATCGGAAAGAAGCATACAGAGGGGAGCGATAGCCGCCAATTCAGCGGTTATCAGGCGATAGTGTGCGCCGTATAGCCGACGGTAACGTGCCGAATGGGAAGGAAGCTGATTTCCAAGGGTTGATGCGTATTGAACGATTTCATCGCCGTTACAGGGCAAAATACCCATCTTGGCGGCACGCTGCATATTGCGGATCTTGCGGTCAAAGCCTTCCTTCGTGCCACGACTCGAAACGCTCATTTCGAACATGGAAAAGACAAGCTCGGGGGGCATACAAAGCTTAGCAGCGGCAAGGTTCAATCTTGCATATCCTCCACCGATGGTGACTGTTAGCGGTTCAAGGGCATCGGTGGATACCGCATCCCACTCCTCAAGAAACATCGCATAGGCCGCTTCGCGGTCGGTGAGCAGGTGACCGCAACCGAATTCAGACTGATACGCCAGCTTCACGTAGTCACAGGCCTCCATCTGAGGATAAGCGGCGGCGTGGGAAAGCAGGACGTCATAAAAGGGCAATCTCATTTTAGAATTCCATCTTCAGGCTGCGCTCAAACAACTGCTGAAGCGCCTCCTTGGGAGAAGCATTTTCATAAAGCACCGCGTAGACGGCGGAGCAAATAGGCAGCTCCACCTGATAACGCTCGGCCAGCGTCATCATAGCCTTAACGGTATAATAGCCCTCTGCCAGCTGGTCAAAGCTCTCGCCCTTAACGTAGAGCTCACCGAAGCGGCGGTTATGGGAAAACTCCGAGAAGACCGTTGCCTCGTAGTCGCCAAGATGGCAGAGACCGTAGGCCGACAGCTCGTTACCGCCCATGGCCTTGATAAGGCGAGAGATCTCTCTGGTGCCTCGGGACATGAGAGCGCCCTTCAAGGAGCGCAGACCAAAGCCGTCCAGCATACCGGCAGCAATACCGATGACGTTCTTGGCGGCGGCACCGATCTCGTTTCCGATCAGATCAGAGCCATAGTAGAAGCGAATCACAGGGCTTGAGAACTCCTCAACGAGCTTCTTCTTGACGTCGTCATACTGACTGTCGATCACCATGCAGTTAGGAATCTCACGAACGAACTCCTGTACGTGGCCAGGGCCGATCCAAACGGCAACCCGATTGGAGGGATCCAGGTTCTCCTCAACGATCTGGGAAAGACGCATACCGGTACCGATTTCAAGGCCCTTCATGCAGAGGACGATCCGCTTATCCTTCAGTCCCGCCTCCCGCAGCTCACCGCAAAGGCTACGCAGTCCCTGGGAGTTGACCGAGATGACCACGGTCTCAGCCGCAAGGACGGCCGCCATATCGTTGGTAAGGGGCATTCCCTCACGCAGGGTGACGAGGCCGTTGGTACGCGTTTTAACAAACGTATCGTAATGAGGCGTTCCTTCCATCCCGTAAAGGGTGACGTCGTGTCCGATTTTGTCCAAATAGTAGGCGATGAAGGAACCCCACCGTCCACATCCGATCACTGTAATCTTCAAAATACTGTTGTCCTTTCTGTTGCAAAGATTATGCCGTACCGTTGAGATACGCCTGAAAATCAACGATTCTCACGTTACTGTAATAGGCCTTGAAAATCGTTTCAAAATCATAGCCAAGGTCACCCATGTCCTTGATGCCCCACTGACTCAGGCCAACACCATGGCCCCAGCCACGACCGATAAAGACGAAGCTGCCCGAGGTTCCCTCGGCCGTCAGCGTTTCGGTCTCCACGATGGTATCGAGAATCCGGATGTCCGGCAGATCCTTGCCGTTGACACCCTTCATGGTGGGATAATACTGGGAATCCAGCGTGTAGGTCATATTGATGGCGTGGGTACCGTTAGCGGTAGCCACCAGCTCCTCGGCGCTGTCGTGAAAGCTCTTAAGTCCGCTTGCCGTCAGTACGCTGAAGGATTGTCTTCCAAAGAGGGTATGGAGCGTAGGGTTGGTCTTCACGTCAAGACCGACGGTGGGCTCGCCGGTTGAGGCGCCGAAGCCCATCATAGTGTAGTTGATACGGTTCACCTGCTCCCCAACCTTGGCAACCACAAAGTTTCCACTTTTGACGTAAGGCGAGAGCAGTGACTTGACCTTGTTGACCTGCTTGACCTGAACGGTATGGCCGGCCTTGTCATAGAACTTAATGGCATATACGTAGGTAGAATTATCCGCCAGCTGTGTAATTTCGATTTTCGTCACAGCGCTGGTCAGAGCCGTATAGCCCTTCGCCTCCAGGCGGTCAAACAACTGTTTTCCCGTGGCGGTACCGGTCCAGCTGCCGTTGCCGTGCTTGGTGTACTTCTCCCACGGCGTTCCAACGGCGGATAGATAGCCATAGACCTTTTTGCTGCTGCCCCAGACATCCGCTGCGCTGGCCGTGCAACCGCCGGTACTGGAGGAGTAGGCCGTAATGCAAATGTCATTGGTGCCGTTGTAAACGGCGATCAGGCCCTTCGTCTCGTTAGCGGCCTGTCTGACGCGGGCGTTCGTCGAATTGAAGCCCTTGTAGACCTGGCAGTTGGTCGAGGAGCAAAGGTCGGCGTTATAGGAGGACTTATGGCGCCCCAAATTGGCAATGGCATAAGAGCGAACCGCGATGGCAAAGGCCTTTTGGGTTTCAAGAGGCCAGGAATTACCGATCTCGTAAGGAATGACGCCGGCAACGTAAGTTTCCAGCGGTAAAATATTAACAACCTTCACGCCGTAGGCATCGTCGGCATCGTGTGCCGCACATTCCAGTATGCCGTCGTAGATCCGCATGCTGCTCTTATAGCCGTTGATATAGGAGTATGTCGAACCGTCCTGATAGGCCTTGGCGGCAAAGAAGGTTTTTTTCGTGGTATCGTCAAATTTCCAGACGATGGTTTTCGTGGCGGGATCGATGGCTGCCAAAGCCGTCGGGGACGGCAGGGAGACCGTAGCGTTCAGCATAGACTCAACGAAGGGGTCAGGCTCGGGCTCGGGAGGATCGGTTTCGTCCGATTCCGTCGTATCGGATTCGGTGGTATCGGAATCCGTGGTGTCCGAATCGGTTGTGTCAGACGCCGTGGCATCAGATTCGGTGCTATTTGAATCGCTTGTGTCAGAGGCCGCGGTGTCGGAATCCGTCATGTCCGAGTCCGCAGTGGTGTCGGCGGACTCGCTATCCCCTGACGTCGACTCAGTGGAAGCGTCCGATTCGGTGGTCTCACCGCTTTCGGTAGTGTTTTCGGCTTCGGTCACAGTATCCGTTTCGGTTTCCGGCGTATAGCGCTCAAGTAACAGCTCCAGCGCCGCCTTGGCCTCGTCCTCCGTCATATAGTTGCCCAGCATGAGGCAGTATGTACCGTCGTAATATCCCGGGAACGGGCGATATTCCGGATAGGCCTGCTCAACAGCAGCCAGATAGTCATTTATCGTCTCGGCAGAGCAGACGACCTTAATATGATACGACCCAATTTCGGCGGTTTTGTTGCTACTGGCAAGTACAAAGCGATCGCCGCTTAAGGTCAGATTGCGGTCTCGGGCCACGTTCAGCCGCGTGGCTTGCGTGGTATGGATGGCGGTAAAATTGTTTTGGCTGTCGGAATATCCAAGGATAAAGCCCTTCTCGGCCTCGGTCAGGTAATCAACCTTGACCGAGGTTCCGTAGATCAGCGCGATGCGAATGAGAGGATCAACCTCTTCCGCATCGGCCGCCTCGACCCGAGAGCCCGCCATCGTGAAGGCGATGACGTAATAGAAGGTACCGGCCAGCATGGCGATCGCCAGCAGGGCCACCAGCACTCTTGCCCAGAATCTTGAGTCAGGGCGAAGGGCCTTCTTCTTGGCTTTTGCTCCTTTATCCCGTGATATTGTACTCACCCCTTACCAAAATAATTGCCGTATCGGAGGAGACGACAAGGCCTCTGCCGTCCGCCTTCGGAATGACCATGTAGTGATTGGCAGGAAGAAGCGAACCGTTAACGTTCACCGTTCCGGCCGTCAGATCGCTGATACCGACACCCGCCGCTACGTTAGCCGAGGAGGTAACGACCGTCGTAGCCGTGCCCTCCAAAAGAACCACCTCGCAACAGGCCTTTGCCATCAAGGTTTGTCCCTTTTTCAGCGTCACATAGGTATATGAGCCGGCGGACGCCATGCCGATATCACTGATTTTGACGTATTCCGTCTCGATCTTGCTAAGCACCTGTGCCATGATCTCGGGACCGAGCACGTCGTTCACATAGCTGAGAGAAACAAGTGGGTCATCCTGAGAGGAGTAGACGTCGTCCGCCGATACGCAAAGGGTAAGGGTGGCGAGAATCAGGATAAAGATGGTCGTCAGTTTGGAAATTCTGTTCATAGTTTGACCGTTCCTTTCTTGGTTTCCCATCCTCCCGCTTGGGGGAGGCAACCGTATTATAACACAATCCTCACGGTAATGCAACCGTGGTGGAAAAAATTGATCGCTTTCGTCAACCGCCAACGTACTCGGCTACACTCTCGGGGAGCAGCTTTCTGTCCTCGGGATCGATGACGGTGCCGGTGGAGGGGAGCTTATTCTTGCGGTATCGTTTTCCGTTCTTGGCGTACCGGTCGACCAGGTCGCTGACGAAGATCAGCTTGGCGCTTCCCTTCAGTCCCATCATGGTCACACCCTGTGAGGTACGGGTGGCCTTTTCGGGCACCAGCGAGGAATCAATGATCATGACCTTGCCGTTATCAGCCACAAGAAGCACGTCCTTATCGTCGTCTCCCACGAAAACGATGCCGGCCGGCTCACAAGCCGAGGAATAAGCAGCGGTGAGCTTGCGGCGATTGGCCTTGGTCTCATAGGCGGAGATCGGAATACGGATGCCCTTGCCATTGGCAAAGAAGATCAGTGCGCTGCCACTCTTTGCGTAATCAGCCTCCAGCTTCATGAGAGCGATGGCTCTCTCGTTCTCGTCAAATCCAAGCTTGGCGGGCAGATAGTCCCCAAGCTGGGATGCCTTGACCGGCTCAAAGTCGCAAACACGGGCCTTGTAGACCTGTGCCTGATCGGAGAAGACAAGAATTTCATCGGTATTGGTGGCATCGATGGAGGAGAGGACAAAATCCCCTTCCTTCAGCTTCTGCTCGTCGTTTCCGCGAAGGGACAGGAGGGTGATCTTCTTAAAGTACCCTTCCCTTGTGAAGATCAGCTTGACGTTGTAGTTCTCCACCATGTCGTCCTCGTCAAAGACCTCAATGTCCTCGGCACCGATGAGCTGCGTCTGGCGGGGCTTGCCGTATTTTTGCTTGATCTCCTTCAGCTGAGCGGCGATTCGACTCTTCAAACGGGTATCGGAGCCGGCTGTCAGCTCCAGCTCGGCGATCTCCTTCTGGAGAGACTCGATCTCCTTGATACGATTGATGATATACTCACGGTTCAGGTAACGAAGCTTGATCTCGGCGATATACTCAGCCTGGATCCGATCGATGCCAAAGCCGGTCATCAGATTCGGGACGACGTCGGCTTCCTTTGCCGTCTCGCGGACGATCTTGATGGCCTTGTCAATGTCAAGGAGGATCTTACCGAGACCGAGAAGCAGATGCAGCTTTTCCTTTTTCTTCGACAGCTCGTACTGAATCTCGCGGCGCACACACCCGACGCGGAAGGCGATCCATTCATTCAAGATCTGACGAACGCCGAGGAGCTGAGGCGTACCGTTAACAAGGATGTTGAAGTTACACTCAAAGGAATCCTCAAGGGGGGTCATCTTGTAGAGCTTCGTCATCAGCTTGTCGGGATCGGTGCCGCGACGGAGGTCGATGGTGAGCTTAAAGCCGTTCAGATCGATCTCATCACGAACGTCAGTGATCTCCTTCAGCTTCCCTTCCTTGATGAGCTGGGTGATCTTCTTAATGATCGCCTCGATCGTCGTCGAATAGGGGATCTGCAGGACGTCAATGCAGTTGGCGTCCTTGTCGTAGGTGTAGCGGGCGCGGACTCTGACCGATCCGTGACCGGTCTCGAAGATCTCACGGTATTTCTCACGATCGTAGATCAGATTACCGCCCGAAGGAAAATCGGGAGCACGAATGATATCCAGCAGTCGTTCGGTATCAAACTTCGGATTCTTCAAAAGCTGAATGGTTCCGTCGCAGATCTCTCCGAGATTGAAGGAGCAGATGGAGCAAGCCATACCGACCGCAACACCCAAATTGGGGGACACCAGAATGTTGGGGAATGCCGTAGGAAGCAGAGTGGGCTCCTTTTTGGTGTTGTCGTAGTTATCGACCAGATCCACCGCGTCCTTATCGATGCCGTCAAAGATCTCATGACAGATCTTGTCCAGCTTACACTCGGTATAACGGGGGGCGGCGTAGTCCATGTCAGAGCTGTAATGCTTACCGAAGCTACCCTTGGAGTCGATAAAGGGATGAAGAAGGGCCTCATTTGCCCTGGTCAAACGCACCAAGGTCGCGTAGATAGCCTGGTCACCGTGGGGGTTCAGCTTCATGGTCTCGCCGACCACCGTGGCGCTCTTGACCTTTCCGCCGGTCAGAAGCCCCATTTTATACATGGTATAAAGAAGCTTTCGGTGAGCGGGCTTAAAGCCGTCAATATCAGGGATTGCACGGGAAACGATCACGCTCATGGCATAAGGCATGAAGTTTTTTTCGATCGTCTCGGTGATCGGCTGATTGACCGCTTCGGCTACCACCGTAGGGAGCATACTGCGTTCAGACGTTGTTTTCTTTTTTGCCATGGTATGGCCATCCTTTATTTGTTTTTCCGCATCGTGTCAGCGTGTTGGCGGCTCTAACCGGAGAACCTGAAAGCCGGCCGCCTTGATCAAGCGGTTAAAAACCGCAAGTCCAATACCAACCTTTGCGGGCATTCTGGCATAGATCACATCAATATCGGTAAGACCGTCAAGCTCACGCAGACAGGCAAATAACCGTTGTGCCTGGGTAAGAGAATCGCTTTTCGAGCCGCAGGACACGACGTGCTCGCCATCAATGGCAGACAAATCCTCGTCGAAGCAAATGACGGCTCTGCGTTCCCGCTCAGCAAGATAGGAGTAGACCGCCTCGTCGCAACCGTCCAGTACGACCAGAGGCTTGTCCGGCGCGTAGTGACGGTATTTCATGCCCGGAGCCAGAGGTACGCCATCAAAGCGTCTGGTGACAGCGGGATCGATTTCAATGGGTTGGTCAAAGAGAGAGAGCATCTCTACCGTCACTGCTCCCGGTCGGAGCAGGTGAATCACGCCGTCCTCCGGCTTGATGATGGTGGATTCCAGACCGAAATCACTGGGCCCGCCGTCAATGATCACGTCCACCTTACCGTTCAGATCGTGGTACACGTGGTCAAAGGAGGTGGGGCTGGGCTTACCCGAAAGATTGGCCGAGGGTGCCGCAATGGGAACCCCCGCAAGCTCAATCAGCTCTCGTGCCACGGGATGAGACGGGACGCGGATTCCTACCGTATCAAGGCCGCCCGTCACACTGTCGGGGATCATATCCCGTTTTTTCAGGATCACGGTCAGCGGCCCGGGCATTAAGGTCTCGGCGATCCGATCAAACAGATCGCCGGTCACCGCGTAGCGTTCGGCATCCGCGGCACTCCCAAGATGCACGATCAAGGGATTGTCCGAGGGACGCCCCTTTGCCCGATAGATCTTTTTTGCCGCATCGGGATCCAGCGCGTTTCCGCCAAGACCGTAAACCGTCTCGGTGGGAAAGGCCACAAGCCCTCCACGGCGGATGACTTCAGCGGCGAGAGCAAGGGATTCCCTGCCGGTATAACGAATAATGCGTGTTTTCATGTCTCGTTCTTCTTCAGTTTTTCCGCCGTTTCCGCCGCAGCCAGGGCGTCGATCAGACCGCCGATGTTGCCGTCAAGGAAGCTGTCCAAGCTATGGGAGGTATAGCCGATCCGATGGTCGGTCATGCGGCTTTGCGGATAATTATAGGTACGGATCTTCTCGCTTCGGTCACCGCTCCCGACCTGGGAACGTCGCTCGGCGGCGATCTTTCCGTCCTGCTCGCTCTGCATACGGTCGTATAGACGGGTACGCAGAAGCTTCATGGCTTTGTCGCGGTTCTTGTACTGGGAGCGCTCCTCCCGGCATTCGATCACGATGCCGGAGGGCTTATGAAGGAGTCGGATCGCCGACTCGGTCTTGTTAATATGCTGACCGCCGGCGCCCGAGCTTTTCATGGTCTCAATCACGATGTCGGCAGGGTTGATCTCCACCTCCACCTCCTCGGCCTCGGGAAGGACCGCAACCGTAACGGTAGAGGTGTGGATCCGCCCCTGGGACTCGGTGTCGGGCACGCGCTGAACGCGATGAACACCGCTTTCGTATTTCAGGCGGGAATAGGCGCCCTCGCCTTCCACAAGAAAGGAGATCTCACGGTAGCCCCCAAGCTCGGTAGGATTGCTCCCCACCGACTCCAGACGGAAGCCCACGCTTGCAGCGTACATACTGTACATACGGTAAAGAGTAGCCGCAAAAAGCGCCGCCTCCTCACCCCCTGCCCCGGCACGAATCTCCACCACCACGTTTTTGTCGTCGTTGGGATCCCGAGGAAGCAGAAGCACCGTTAGCTCCTCCAAGAGCCGGGTCATGGCGCGCTTCCCTTCCTTCAGCTCCTCTTCAGCAAGGAGGCAGAGCTCCTCGTCCGATTCTGAGGAAAGAAGCGCTTCGGCGTCACGAACCGCCGACTCCGCCGCCTTATATTCCCGATACTTTTCCATGACAGGCGTCATTCTGCGATATTCCAGCATCAGTCTCCGCATGGAATCGGGATCGGAGGCAACGTCGGGCTGGGAGAGCTTTTCCGAAAGCCCTGCATAGTACCCTTCCGCCTCTTGTAAACGTTTCAGCATCAGGCAATAAAGGCGCAGAAGGCCTTATAGGTCATATACAGATCCAGCTTCGAGATGGCCTCGTAGGGAGCGTGCATCGAAATCACGGGAACACCAACGTCGAGGGTATCGATGTTCATGTTGGCAAGGAACTTGGCAACCGTTCCGCCGCCGCCCTGATCCACCTTTCCCAGCTCCGCCATCTGCCAGACAACTCCGGCATCGTTTAAGAAGTTGCGTACGTAGCCGGTAAACTCGGCGGTGGCATCGGAGGTGCCGCTCTTGCCCCTGGCGCCGGTAAACTTGGAAAGCACCACGCCGTGGTTGATGTAGCAGGCGTTCTTCTTTTCCAGCACCTCGGGATAATTCGGATCGTAGCAAGCGTTCACGTCGGCCGACAGGCACTTGGAGTTAGCCTTGACCACGCGGTAATTGGCGCCCTTGGCCTCGCAGACCTCGGCCAAAATGTCGGCAAAGATCTCGCTCTGCATACCGGTAACGCCATCGCTTCCCGTTTCTTCCTTGTCAGCAAGCACGGCAAAGACCGTCTTTTCGGTGTTGTCGGTATCAAAGAGAGCTGTGATCTCAGAGTAGGCGCATACGCGGTCGTCATGGCCGTATCCGGCAATCAGCGAGCGGTCAAGGCCGATGTCTCGAGCCTTCATGGCAGGAACGGCGGAGAGCTCGGCGGAGAGGAAATCCTCCTCCTTGATGCCGTACTTTTCGTTGAGGATCCGAAGGAGGTTGAGGCGGATCGCGCCGTCGGTCTCCTCCTCACGGTAGGGCTCGGAGCCGACGATGATGTTTAAGCCCTCACCGGTAATGCCCTCGGCCAGGGTCTTGCCCATCTGGTCCTTCGCAAGGTGGGGGAGAAGGTCGGAAATATAGAAGATCGGCTCGTCCTCATCCTCACCGATGCAGATGTCCACCACCGTGTTGTCGTTTTTCACCACGACACCGTGGAGAGCCAACGGTACGGCGGTCCACTGATACTTCTTGATACCGCCATAGTAATGGGTCTTAAACATACCGAAGCCGCTGTCCTCGTAAAGGGGATTCTGCTTCAGGTCGATACGGGGGGAATCCACGTGGGCAGCCATAATGTAGGCACCCTTTTCCAGAGGCTCCTCACCGACCTTGAACAGGATCAGCTCCTTGCCGCGGTTGTTATAGTAGTACTTGCCGCCCTCGGTGATCTCATCCCCCAGGCGGTATTCGGTATAGCCACGCTTTTCAGCCATAGCGATGGCATAGCTCACCGATTCCCGTTCGGTCTTGCCGTAATCGAGGAAGAGCTTATAGCTTTCCGCGTAGGCAAAGGAGCGCTCCAGCTCGTCCTCGCTGATGGTGTCAAAGGCGCTCTTGTTCTTGTATTCCAGCTCTTGCTTTAATTCTTTTGCCGTCATGATTCATTCTCCTTTATGTTAACGCATTCGTTTTTGATAGATTTCCGCCGCATGGCGCACACGCTTCACGTATTCCCTCGTTTCACCGTAAGGAACTACGATAAGTCTTCCCTTTTCGGAGCATTTCGGGTCGGCAAGCCACCGATCCACCGCCGTCTCTCCTGCGTTGTAGGCGGCATAGACGGTATCCCACACACGGTACTTTTCGTAAAGCCTTGATAGCAAATACACACCGCATTGAATATTCATGCCCGGATCAAAGGCAAGCGCTTCATCGGGCACCCGACCGATCTCCTCGGCAACCGCTTGATACGTCATGGGCATCAGCTGCATCAGTCCCCGCGCTCCTGCGCGGGATACGGCCTTGGGATCGAACCGGCTCTCGGTTCGGATCACGGCGTAAACAACCTCCTCGGGAACACCGTAAAGGTCGGCATAATACGTAACGTACTCACCGTATTTCAAGGGAAAAAGGCAGCGTTCAATAGCACTTATCAGGAAAACCGCCGCGAAGAAGCAGGCAGCCGCCGTCACGATTCCGACAAGAAACGACGCTGTCCGTTTTTGACGTCCCGTCTCCGTCGTCAGGTCTTCTCGGCGGAAAGCCGCCGCAAAAGCCCCACCAGCCTGGTGGTATCGGTGTAGATATTGTCCTCGTTTGCAACCGAGTTATCCAGGGCGTAATCGGAACGGGAACGGTAGTAATCGTTGGATTTTTGTTTGTTCAAGCGGCTGACCGCAACCTCCTCCGAGATCTCATCCCGCTTCATAACGCGGCGGATCTGGGTATCGCGGTCGGCAACGACGCAAACGACCTTGTCACAGAGCTTATCAAAGCCGCTCTCAAAGAGCATAGGGGCATCGATCACCACCACGCGCTCTCCCTCCTCGCGGCGGGCGGTAAGCCAACGCTCGGTAACCTTCATGATGTGGAAGAAGGCGATCGAGTTAAGCTTCTCGTACTTTTCCTTATCGGGAAATGCCAGGTGAAAAAGAGCGCTACGGTCGATCTCTCCGTCTTCTCTCAAAATTTCTTCCCCAAAATAGGAAACAAGGTCAAAATAGCAGGGCTCGCCCTTTCGGTACACGTCACGGCAGACCTGATCGGTATCAAGGCATGGAATCCCCGCCTTGATCATAATGTCCGAAACATAGCCCTTTCCGCTTCCTGTACTGCCGGTCAGTCCAACTGTAAGCATAAACACTCGCAATCTCCGACGGAACATCCGCCGTCGGACGGGGTCAAGAGGGATGGAAAACCTGTAATCTGCATAACGAAGAAACCGACGAACTCTTTGAACGCGAGAATGCCGATTCCGCTTAATTTTATAGCATACCCCATTATACATTTTAACTTCTTACATTATAACAAAAATTTGAAGAAATTTCAAGTGTTTTCGCCGATTCTTTTGAAAAGAAACACCCAATATTTTCGTAAAAATTCCGGCTTCTCCCTTGCTTTTTTGTGAATAATCCGATATAATAAAAGCGTAACGTCAAATTGAAAGGACATTCCTTATGTTAACGCATAAAATGACCATTGCGGGGCTGGAGCGCCATCTCCCCATCTGTCCCGTAAACGAGAACCTTTCCATCGGCGCCTTCGTCATTTTTGGAGACGCTCCCCTTACCGTTGCCTGCGCCGAGGCACTGCTGAAAATCGCTCCGGAGTACGACTATCTGATCACCGCCGAGGCAAAGGGCATCCCCCTTGCACACGAAATGGCTCGTCAAGCCGGTGACGACTTCTATTTTGTCGCAAGAAAGCATCCCAAGCTCTACATGACGTCGGTCTTCGGTGTCGAGGTGCGCTCCATTACCACCGACGCCGACCAGCATCTCTATCTGGACGGCGCTGACGCTGAAAAGATGAAGGGTAAACGCATCCTGCTGGTGGATGACGTCATCTCCACAGGTGAGTCCCTCAAGGCCGTCGAAAAGCTGGTAGAAAAGGCCGGCGGCATCATCGTCGGCAAGCTGTGTATTTTGGCCGAGGGCGACGCGCAGAACCGCGGGGACATTCTTTACCTGGAAAAGCTTCCTCTCTTCCATCCCGACGGGTCGGTCATGGAATAAGAATTGCACAGAAAAAAGCGGTCGAATTTCGACCGCTTTTTAGTTATGCCTTGTCGCCCTTCTCGCCTAGCAGCTTGTAGACCTCGTACACCAGCGTTACCACGATGCAGGGGATCACCGCACCGCAAACGCCGTAGATATTGAGAGGCACTACACCAAAAAGCTTACCCACCGAGGGCACGAGGAAGACCAGCAGGAAGAAGACCAGCAGGATAGCAAGAAGTGCCGCATATGCGCCGTTGACGCGCACATTGCGGTCAAACATACTCTGCTCTCTCTTACACTCGTTCAGCACCGTAATCTGCGTCAAAATAAAGCTCACAAAGCAGAAGGCAGGAACGGCAGACGAGTCGATCAGGCGATACTGAACCATATACAGAACCGAAACCGCCGTCAAAGCAGCCCAGATCACCCCGATCGCAGCGGAAAACACATTCGTTAAAAAGGGCTTTGACAAGGTGTCGTTCACACGGATCGGAACGCTTAAGAGCGTGTAATCGGGTTTCTCAAAGGCAATGATGATGAGGGCGGAGAAATCAAGCACCAGCCCGCAGAACAGGATCTGGGGCGGCGTCAGTGCCGTAAAGCCCATGATCACCGACAAGAACACCAAGGCCAGCTTGGCAAGCTGGGAGGCGATCATATACTTCAACATACGCTGAAGATTATAATACACCGCCTTGGAGGATAGGAGAGCGCTTACCATGGCATGGAAGCCGCCGGTTCCGGACTTATCGGGTTCCGAAATAATGACGTCGGAAACGAACTTCAAGGCTTCACAGCCGGAGGTAGCTTCTCTTGGGTCCTTCGTATAAAGCGGGAAATTCCGCCCCGCGAGGTCAATGCCGGCACCGCCGGCACGATCGGAGAGAGTCACACTGCGGGAGAAGCCCACGTCGGCCTCCTTCATCAGAATGATCTCGTCAAGCTCCGAGCAGAGATACCCTACCTTTTCCCCCTTTTCCTGCAAGAACTTCACCAAAAGGCGGCGCTGGGCGAGTGTCAGCCCCTGATAGAGCCTGTATACGTCAAGGTTGGCGCGGAAAAGCCCTTCCTTCATGCGGGACAGCTCGTACCCCGTCACGCATTGCTCCCGTTGAGGGGCAATGCCGAGGTTCTCGGCAAGGATCACGTTGTTCTCGCTGACGTCAGAGGTAAGCATGATCACCTTGAGACCGTGATTGTGACAGCGCAGCAAATTCTTTGCCAGCTCGGGCATTACGGGCTCGCGAAGGGCAACAAGTCCCTCCAGCGTCAGGTCGGTCTGACAGGCCGAAAGACGTTTCAAATTGTTATAAATGGTATCCCGTGAGGCGATGGCCAGCACGCGGTAGGATTCTCTTGCCAGCTTTTCGGCGGCGATGTAAAATTCGTTCAGCTTGTCCTGTGTCATGGGATAGACACGGCTATCCTCGGTATAATAGCGGCAGAGGGGCAGGACTGCGCCGTAATCGCCACGCAGCGATACCACGAAGCTGTTCTCATACTGCACCAGCGTCGTTTCAAAGCGGTTATCCTCCCCCTTGGGCAAATGATCCAGCATGGGATACCGCTTTTCCAGGCCGATGTTGTACTCGCTGCAGGCCTCAGCGGCCTTGATAATGGCTTCCTCCTCCGGGGAGTACACATTCTTGTGGAGCTGGTTGTTTTCAATCAGACGCCCTGCTCCGTACAGGCCGGTGGAGATCAGCGCGTACCGCAGCACGCGGGAGGCGTTCTTTCGGTAGCCGTGCTCTCCGGGAGCATAGGCGTCACCGTTGGCGAAGACCTTGCCGAGAGACATATCGTGGATATGGAAGCCCGCTTCCTTCGGCACGATCAGGCAGGTCAGGTTTTTGATGTCCTCCAGCTTGGCACTGTTCTTGATGAGCGCTCCGCGGTTGACGTCCTTCTTGCAATTGACGGCACCGTAGATACCGCAGGCAAGCACAATATAGGCAAAGGCCGTATAAAACTCGCTCATGGACGCCACGGCCAGGGACAGTCCCTTCATAAAGCTTTCAAAAATACCGGTGGAGGCGGCAACGCCAAGGAGTAGATCCAGCACCGTCAGCACCAGCACCATCACCGTCATGGCCAGCGTCCATTTTTTACAGAAATCGCTGATATGATCAAAGATCTCCAGCCGTTCGTGGGACACGATCGGCTGATTCTTTTTCATTACGCATACCAGGGTATCCGCCCCCGTCTCACAGCAAATGGCGCGTCCGGTTCCCTTGGTCACAATGGTGGAGGCAAAGAGCATGTTTCTCTGCTCTGCCGGTGAAATATCGTGATAATCCACGAACTTTGCATCCTTGCGAACCCCATGGGGCACCGAGGTCACGTTGACCTCCAGCACCTCAAGCCCCGAGGTCTCGATGAGGCGGGCGTCGCAGGGCACGATATCCCCTGCCGACACGTAGATCACGTCGCCCTTGACCAGCTGCTTCTGCTTCACCATATAGAGACGGCCGCCCCGAAGTACCTTGGCGTTGGGGAGTGCGCTCATGCCCATGCCGTCCAGCACGTTCTGAGCCTTCACGTAGGTGAACATCACGATGCCGTAATAGGTCGCCAGGATCAGGAGCATGACCAGAAGATTTTCGGTCTCCTCAAAGACGGCGGCAATCAGCAGAGTGACCAGCATGAGCAGCGAGGTGTAGTCGGTCAGAAGGTGCGCAATATAGGTCTTAAAGGACTTTTTGGGGGTGGGATAAATGTCGTTCTCCCCGTACTGCCGACGGCGGCGCAGGACCTGCTCCCGTTCCAATCCGCGGGCGATGTCGGTCTCCAGCCGTATCTCGGCCTGTTTTATGCTTTTGTCATACCATTTTTCAGCCATAATATTTCCCGCGGGGAAAGTCCCCCTGTTAAACGTTAATTTCTTTTACAATACCGTGACAGACAAGCTTTCACCGTCCGAATCGAGGGAGATCACCTTGATGCCGGAGGCATAGCCCGATATGAGACGGTCGGCCACCACGTCCTCTACCTCGCGCTGAATAAAGCGGCGCATATTGCGAGCACCGTACTTTTCACTGAAGGAGGCCTTTGCCACGTAGGCAGAAGCCGCCTCGGAATAATGAAAATCGATGTCCTTTTCCTTCAGCACCGTTTTCAGATCGTTCAGCATGATGGATGCAATAGAGGCAAAATCCTCCTGCGTCAGATGGTTGAAAACGATGATCTCGTCAATGCGATTCAGAAACTCGGGGCGCAGGAACTGGGAGAGTGCCTTTTCCGTTTTAGCGGCGTCCGCCTCATGACGGGAGGCACTGAAGCCGGCGGTGGAAGAGGCGTTGGTGGAGCCGGCGTTTGTCGTCATCACGATCACAGTGTTCTCAAAGTTCACCGTTCTGCCCTGGGCGTCGGTGATCCGTCCGTCGTCGAGAATCTGCAAAAGGATGTTCATCACGTCAGGATGGGCCTTCTCGATCTCGTCAAAGAGAATGACGCTGTAAGGCTTTCTGCGTACCTTTTCGGTGAGCTGTCCCGCCTCGTCGTAGCCAACGTATCCGGGAGGTGCACCGATAATGCGGGAAACCGCAAATTTCTCCATAAACTCCGACATGTCCAGACGGATCAAGGTCTCGGGCGAGTCAAACAGCTCCTTTGCCAAAAGCTTGACAAGCTCGGTCTTTCCCACACCGGTGGGACCTGCGAACAGGAAGGAGACCGGCTTTCTCTTGTAGGCCACGCCGGCGCGGTTGCGCTTGATGGCTCGCACCACGGCGCTGACAGCGTGATCCTGTCCGATGAGGCGGCTGCGGATCGACGCGTCAAGGCGCTCTACCTTGGAAAAATCGTTTTCCATAATGTTGCTGGCGGGTATGCCGGTCCAGATCTCGATCACGCGGGCAAGATCCGCCGGTGTCAAGGTAACCTTTTTGATCTCCTCCGAGAGAGCGTCCAGCGTCCCCTGCAGAGTCAGCTCCTTGACCTTGATTTCAGCAAGATCCTTATACTTCAGCTCCTGCTGCTCGGCGTCGGTCTCCTCCCGGGCTTCAATCGCCTGACGAAGGGACGATGCGTCCTTTAGGTCCTTCTCTGCCTTGCTGTATCGATCGATGGCGTCGGAATTGAGCACCACGTAGGAAAGGGCCTCGTCCAAAAGGTCAATGGCCTTATCGGGCAGGAAGCGATCGGTAATATACCGCTCTGAGAGATTCACCGCGCGCTCCAGCACCTCGTCGGGAATCCGCACCTTATGAAAGGTCTCATAATAGGTCTTGATCCCGCGCAAGATCTCCACACAGTCGGCAAGGGAGGGCTCCTCGATCATCACCGGCTGAAAGCGGCGTTCAAGGGCCGCGTCCTTTTCGATATACTTACGGTATTCCGTTAAGGTGGTGGCACCGATCACTTGAATCTCACCTCTTGACAAGGCGGGCTTCAGAATGTTGGCGGCGTTCATACTGCCCTCTGCATCGCCTGCCGAGGCAATGGTATGCACCTCGTCGATGACGAGGATGATGTTGCCCAGGGCCTTGACCTCCTCGATCAGGCCCTTCATACGCGTTTCGAACTGACCTCTAAACTGGGTACCGGCCACCAGAGCCGTCATGTCCACCAGATGCACTTCCTTGCCCTGCAGGCGGAAGGGCACGTTACCGGCCGCAATCCGAGAGGCAAGGGCCTCCGCCACGGCAGTTTTACCGACACCCGGCTCGCCGATAAGACAAGGATTGTTCTTCTGACGGCGGCAGAGAATCTGCATCACACGCTGCAGCTCACGGTCACGTCCGATGACGCGATCCAGCTTCCCTGCCCTGGCGCGGGCGGTCAAATCGGTACAAAACTGTCCCAAAAACTTCCGTTTACCGTCGTTTTTGGGCTGTTTTGCGTCACCTTTTTTCTCCTTTTGGCCCCGCATAAAGGGAGGCATTCCTCCGGCGCCGCCAAAGATCTTCATGAAGTTGATGGGTGGCGCCTTGCCATCATCTCCATCCTCTTCCCCATCACTTTCCAAAAGTGCGGGAAGATCCTCGAGATCATCCACGTCGGGCTCCATCTTTTCAATATCCTCGTCACTGATACCGTACTGCTTCATGATGGTATCCACCTGCGGGATCCCAAGCTCACGGGCGCAACGAATACAAAGCCCCTCGTTTTCGATTTTGTTGTTGGTCATCTTGCTGATGAAAACCACCGCAAGACGCTTATGGCATTTGGAACAAAGCTGCATGAAAGGATCTCCTTCTCCGGCCCCGCCGGAATTTGATCAAAGAATGCTGAACAGATTCACCGAGCCAAGAAGCTTGACAATGAAGGTGTTATCAATGGCCGATGCCGGCACGGCACCGTTACTGATCACAGCAACGTGAGGGATCAGAGCACAGAGAATCGCGCTGATGCCCCAGGCAAAGGCCAGGCCCATAACGGCACCGCAGACACCGCCGAGGACCTTATTTGCCGTCTTCAGTACCGGGATCTTCACCACGAGGTTGATAATGGCAACGATGATCGAAAGGATCAGCAAGAGCACGATGAACAGGATAGCAAAGGCGGCGACACGCGAGAGAGTCTGCGAGAGGGGCTCGGCGATGTACTCGGAAACATCGCCCTTGGCATCGGCAGAGCCGCTATTGTTTTCAAGGAAGGCCAGCACCTCCTCTGAGCTCATACCTAAGGTCTCAAACAAATTGTTGAAGAGCTCGGGCTTTTCGGCGATCAGCTTGGCCAAGTCGAAAACCTGTACCTCACCACCAAACTTCTCGTCAAGGAACTCCTCCACCTTTTCGGTGACAGTGCCACCGATCACGTGCTCGTTTAAGTAGCTTGCCGTGGGAGGCGTCAGCAGCACCGCGCCGACAATGGCGGCGACGAGGACCACGATGCCCAAAACGGTGCGAACAAAGCCTTTTTTAATGCCGGAAATGAGACAGATTACGAAGATTGCAAAGACCAGGATATCAAAGAACAGTGACATAGCGTTTTTTCTCCAATCCAATTTTTATTTTAATCACCGTCGACCTCAAAGTCAAGGGCGATTGCTTTTCCGGAATAGCAAACGATGGGGGTCTCCCCCGAGAAAACGATTGCACGTGCATTGGGTTCGATGGTAATAGTCTTAACCGTTTTTTTCTGCACGTCTATCATAACAGCCTTGTCCTCAAAGAGGAGGCAGAATCGATCTCCTTGGGGTACGATCGCGATCAGCTCACCGCTGAGGTCCGCCGAAAAGACGGTATGTCCCTCGGTATCGTAAATCTCCGCAGTCTTATCGTTTCCGATGACGCTGGTGTTATACACGCCACAGACGTAAGCATCGCCGATCTCGGCATTTACCGAGGGCATGGCGGAGTAGGAATAGGAGGCCTTTTCGGTCCCGTCGGTGTGATAGATGACCGTGCGGTCGTTGTAGAGGACGCCGATGCTTCGGTCCTTCATGAACTTCACGCGAAGGGGCAGGATCCCCTCCTTGGTCATGACCACGTCGGCCTGCTCAGCGCCGACCTGCACCGTTGTGATCTCCGAGACGAAGTCGCCGCTTTGATCGTAAACCGAGGCAATGGCCAGCGTCTTACCGTCATCGGAAAGGTCGATGGACAGGATGTATTTATCCTTCTTGATCTCCATGATCTGACGGAAGCTATCGTTATACATCCGAACAATGCCCCGGTAGCTGTCGTCACGGGTAACAAGAGCATAGCTGCCGTTGTCCGACAGGGCGGCACCGGTAATGGGGTAATCGTAGGTCTCGGTCTTAAGCTCCGCAAAGGAGTTAAAAACCGAATAGGAGCGAGAGGTCTCTCCGCGGTCGTAAACGAGAAAGTACTTACTCGAGGTCAAAAGCTTCGGACTGTAATAGATATTCGATTTATTGAGAGATAATGCCGCAGAGGGTTTATACAGGCTCACCGTTCCGGGACTGACCACCGCCAGCTCACCGCGGTAAATACCGAACACCGAATCAGCGCCGCCATTATAAAGCAGTGTATCAAAGGTGGTACCGGTGGCAAGGCCCGAAAGGTCAAGGTCCTTGATGAGATACTGGAAATTCTCCACCGTGATGTCCCCGCTGAAGGCCGTCAGCATGGTGACGGAGAAAACAAGGGCCAACACGATGATGGCATATTTTATGATCTGATACCGCGTGGCAAGTCGGAGATAATAGGGATTTTCACGGAAAAGTCCGTTTGGGTCCCAGCGGATCTCCTCCATCCTGGTGGCGTTCACACGACGGCGCTTACCGTTTTCCACCTGAGAGCGCGCTGAACCGGCCAAGTCCTTTTTTCTCGGCGGCTCGTTGGCTTTGGCTTTATTCTTTTTCTCGGAAGCCATCGTCTGAATCTCCTTTCTCATAGGTTACACGGGTGAGATATAGACCGCAGGCCGGAACGGTGATCCCGGCACGGCTTCGGTCCTTCGAGGCGATCACCGCGGGAATATCCTCGGCTGTCAGCTTACCTTCCGATACGGCGATCAGCGTTCCCGTCAGGATCCGCACCATGTTGTAAAGAAATCCGTTTCCGGACACCGTGACGGTGATCATATCCCCCTCTCGCACAACGCCGAGAGAATAGATCGTCCTTACGGTATCGGTCACGTCGGAGCCGCTTGCCATGAAGGCGGCAAAATCATGGGTACCCACCAGCCACTCGGCAGCGCGGTTCATCTCGTTTTCGTCCAGTTTTCGTGGATAGTGGTAGGCACGCCCCGCAAGAAAGGGATCCCGCGTGGGGACGTTATGGATCCGATATTGGTATTCCTTTTCCTTGACGTCGTAGCGAGGGTGAAAGCCCTCTGGCACGACGCAGGAGGACTGCACCGCAATATCCTCGGGCAGATGGCAGTTCATAGCCACCGCCACCTTATCGGCGGGAATACGCGGAGAATCGTCCCCGGTCTCAAGGGTCGCCTTAAAATCCAGTGCGTGGACACCGCTGTCGGTGCGGCTGCATCCCGTGATGGGACAGGGGCGTCCAAAAACCGCCTCAGCAGCCTTACACAGCATTTCCTGGATCGAGACGCCGTTTTTTTGCACCTGATACCCGCAGTAGCGTCTGCCGTCGTATGAGATTGTCAGCAGATATTTCATGGCGCCTCCGTAAAATTTTACAAGGATAATCCGGGCAGATAGAGGTTGATCAGCACGACGGCCGCACCCATGGCTGCGATCCACGCAAGAAGAAGGCCGTCGGACAAGGTAAAGGTCAGCTTGGTCATACGGGTTCTGCCCTCTCCGCCCCGATAACAGCGGCACTCCATGGCAACGGCCAGGTCGCTTGCCCGCCGGAAGGCCGAGATAAAGAGGGGGATCAGGACCGGGATCAGTGCCTTGACGCGCTTTAAGAGACCGCCGCTGGAAAAATCGGCTCCCCTGGCCTTTTGGGCCGACATGATCTTCTCGGTTTCTTCGATCAGTGTCGGGATGAAGCGCAATGCGATGGTCATCATCATGGCAAACTCGTGAACCGGCAGATGCAGGCGCTTCAGCGGGGACAGAAGACGCTCCAGGCCGTCGGTCAGCATGATGGGTGAGGTGGTGTAGGTAAGGATCACCGAGGACCCCACCAGCAGACAGATGATGCGGACCGCCATGATGACGGCAAACAGAATGCCTTCTAAATAGATGTCAACAAAGCCGAGATCCACGAGCAGCGTCTCACCGGTGTGGAAAAACACGTTGTATACGGTGGTGAAGGCCAAAATGAAGATCAGCGGCTTCACGCTCTTCAGAAGGATCTTAAGAGGAACTCCCGAAACGGCGACGATACCCAACGTCGCCATCACCAAAAAGCCGAAGGACCAAAGGTTCTGGCAAAGGAAGACCACCACGATATACAAGACCGACGCAACGATCTTGGCACGGGGATCCCGACGGTGAAGATAGGAATTGCCCGGGAAATATTGACCGAGGGTAATGTCTTTAAGCATGACGGTTCCCTCCTGCAACGCGAAGGATCTCATCCCTTGCCTGATCAACGGTAAAGACGTCGGTACGGACGTCGACCCCCCGCTGCTTTAATGCCAGCATAAAGCGGGTGATCTGCGGCACGTCAAGGCCCACCGACGTAAGGGCATCTGCCTTCGAGAAGATCTCGGCGCAGTCACCCTCCATGGCGATCCTTCCGTGATCCATGACCACGAGACGGTCGGAATACCGTGCCATGTCCTCCATGCTATGGCTGACGATGATGACGGTATTGCCTCTTCTTCTTTGATAGAAACGAATGCCGCCGAGGATCTCCTCCCGGCCAACGGGGTCAAGACCTGCGGCAGGCTCATCGAGAATCAGCACCTCGGGATCCATGGCCATAATGCCCGCAATGGCAACGCGGCGCTTCTGCCCCCCCGAAAGATCAAAGGGAGAGGCGTCGAACAGCTTGGGATCAATGCGTACAAATTCGGCGGCGGTTCGGATGCGGCGGTCGATCTCCTGCTCGTCAAGTCCCATATTCTTGGGGCCGTATGCAATGTCGGCGTAGACCGTCTCCTCAAACAGCTGATATTCGGGGTACTGGAACACCAGTCCCACACGGAAGCAGAGTGATTTATTATCGAATCCCTTCTCGTTGACGTCCTGACCGTCAAAGAGAACCTGTCCCTCGGAAGGTGACAGAAGACCGTTAAGGAGCTGCACCAGCGTGGATTTGCCGCAGCCGGTATGACCGATCAGCCCGGTGATCCGATTCGCTTCAAAGCTCACCGATACGTTGTCCAGCGCCTTTTTGGCAAAAGGCGTGCCGACGCTGTAGGCGTACGATACGTTTTTCAGTTCCAAAATACTCATAACAGTACCGAGGCCAAAAGCTTGGCTCCCTCCTCTTCCTCCAGAATGTCAGCGGGGAGTGAAAAGCCTGCCTCGCGAAGATCGCAGAACAGCTCGGTTACCTGCGGCACGTCAAGGCCTGCCGTACGGAGCTTGTCCACCTGAGAAAACACCTGCTTGGGGGTGCCGTCAAGGTATAGCTCACCCTCGTTGATCACCACCACACGGTCGGCATCAATAGCCTCGTCCATGTTGTGGGTGATGTGCAGAACGGTAATGCCCTTTTCGCGGTTGAGCATTTTGATGGTATTCATGACCTCCCTGCGGCCCTGGGGGTCCAGCATGGCAGTGGATTCGTCAAAGATGATACACTCAGGCAGCATGGCGATGATACCGGCAATGGCTACCCGCTGCTTCTGGCCGCCGGAAAGACGGTGAGGGGCGTGGCGGGCGTATTCGGTCATGCCAACGGTAGCGAGGGCCTCGTCCACGCGGCGACGGATCTCCGTGGGCGGAACACCCAGGTTCTCGGGGCCGAAGGCAACGTCCTCCTCCACGATGGTAGCGACCAGCTGGTTATCGGGATTCTGAAATACCATACCGATTTTACGGCGCACCTCAAAGATGTCGTCCTCGGTCATATCGGGCCGGGTGATCTCGGTATCACCGATGACGATGGTGCCTTCATCGGGGGTCAGGATCATATTGAGTAGCTTGGCAAGGGTGGATTTTCCCGAGCCGTTATGCCCCAACACGCAGACGAAGCTGCCTTTTTCAATTTCAACGCTGAAGTTCTTCAGCACGTAGTGCTTGGCTTCCGTCTCCTCGTCATCGTAGGTAAACGAGAGATTTTTCACCGAAATAAAGGGTGTAGACATGAAAAAGATTCCTTTTATTGCTGTCCTTTCGCCGTCCAACGAGAGGAGGAGCCGCAAGGAAGTACCCCTCCCGTTACCGTGACCGGCAGGCCGATCTCATCGGATACGACCTGTCCGCCATGGACGGGCAAAATGGTTTTTTGAAGAATATATCCCATGGTCGAGGGAGAAAGCCCCGTGGTATAGGAATTCACGAGAAAGAACAGCGGGTTGTCCGACAGCAGCTTGGCGGCCAACGTGACGAAGGCGTCGATGTTCTCCTCGAGGGTCCACTTCTCACCACTGGGCCCTCTACCGTAGGAGGGAGGGTCCATAATGATGCCGTCGTAACGGTTTCCGCGACGAAGCTCACGCTCGCAGAACTTAAAGCAGTCGTCCACGATATAGCGAATAGGGGCACTTTCCAGGCCGGAAAGGGCGGCATTTTCCTTGGCGCGCTGTACCATTCCCTTGGAGGCATCCACGTGACACACCGATGCCCCGGCCTTGGCGGCGGCAACGGTGGCGCCACCCGTATAGGCAAAGAGATTGAGTACCTTTACGGGACGATCTGCCCCTTCAACCAGTCCGCCGAACCAATCCCAGTTCACGGCCTGCTCGGGAAAGAGTCCCGTGTGCTTGAAGCCCATGGGCTTCAAGGAAAAACGTAAATCGCGGTAACCGATCTCCCATTCCTCGGGAAGACGGTTTTCATTCCAGCTTCCGCCGCCGCTTTTAGAGCGGGTATAGACGCCGTCTGCCTTTTTCCAAGCGGGGTGCCTCTTGCAGTTCTTCCAGATGACCTGGGGATCGGGACGGATCAGCGTATAGCCTCCCCACCGTTCGAGCCGCTGGCCGTCGGAGCAATCAAGCAGCTCATAATCCCGCCATTGCTTTGAAAACCACATTATCGTTCTACCTCAATGATCTCTTTTAGTTCGTTTGCATAAGCGGTCAGTGCCTCCCTGTCATTACCCTCCAGCATAATACGAACCAGGGGCTCAGTACCGGACGGGCGAAGGAGAATTCGGCCGTTATCTCCCAATCGGGTTTCGATCTCACGCTTCTTTTCGATTACGGACGACGAGACCATGACTGCCGCTTTTCTTTCGTTAGGCACCTCCACGTTGACCGCCACCTGCGGGACCTTGACCATTTTGCCAAACAGCTCGGAGGCCCTCTTATCGGGATAGCGAGCCATCAGCTCCAGTCCCATGGCCGCCGTCACCTGACCGTCACCGGTGGTGGCGTAATCCAGCAGGATCACGTGACCTGACTGCTCCCCGCCGATAACGGCACCGTAGCGGAGCATTTCCTCCAGGACGTAACGGTCGCCCACATCAGTCTGGCGAACCGTAATGCCCTCCTGTTTCATCATCTGATGAAAGCCAAGGTTCGTAAGCTTCGTAGCCACGACGGCATTGTTCGTCAGGCAACCGTCCTTTTTCATCTCTACGGCAAAGGCCGAGAGGATCCGGTCACCATCAATCAGATCTCCGTTTTCGTCGCACATAAGACAACGGTCGGCGTCCCCGTCAAAGGCAATGCCGATATCGTAGCCTTCGTCTACCACATAGCGGCAGAGGGCGTTCATTTCGGTAGAGCCGCAGTTGCGGTTAATGTTGATCCCATCGGGATCGCAGGACATAAAATGGCAATCGAAGCCCGGAAAATTTTCGGGATTGAAAATGTATTTTGCCGTGGTGCTGGCCGATCCGTTTGAGAGATCGAACAGGACCTTTTTCTTTGCTTTGCTTTGCTTCCTCTTGAACACCGAAGCAACGCGCTCTTCATAGCGGTCAATAAGACCACTTCCCGTGAGGACACGTCCAATGCCTTGGCATCCGCAGTGAAACTCTGCGTCACCGAGAATCAGCTCCTCGACCTTGCTCTCCAGCTCATCCGAAAGCTTGTAGCCCGCGGCACCGAAAACCTTGATGCCGTTGTATTCACTTGGATTGTGAGAGGCTGAGATCATAACACCGGCGTCGGCCTTGATCTCGCGGACAAGGTAGGCCACAGCAGGCGTGGGAACGACACCGACAAGATAGACATCACTGCCCATGGCACAAAGACCGGCCGTAATAGCGGCCTCGAACATATCCCCCGACAAACGGGTATCCTTACCGACGATCACGCAAGTTTTATGGCGGGAGGTCTCGTTCAGAACCTTGGCCACCGAAAGGCCGAGACGAAAGCCAAGCTCTGCCGTTAACTCTTTCCCGGCAATGCCGCGGATACCGTCTGTGCCAAATAGCTTTCCCATAGTGTCTCTTTACTCCTGGTTCTTATTTTCAGTGGAGAAAATATCAATTTGATTCCCCGTGGCCACCCCCGCCGTATAAGGGATTCCGAGATGGTCGTAGGCAAGCTTGGTGGCGCAACGGCCGCGGGGTGTGCGGCTTAAAAATCCGATCTGCATCAGATACGGCTCATACACGTCCTCGATAGTAATCGATTCCTCACCCACGGTAGCTGCCAAGGTTTCAAGACCGACGGGGCCGCCACCGTAGAACTTGATGATGACCTCCAGCATCCGTCTGTCGACGCTGTCAAGGCCGAGATGATCGATCTCAAGGCGGTTCAGGGCATAATCGGCGATTTCTCGGTCGATAACGCCGCTTCCCTTGATCTGTGCAAAATCGCGGACACGCTTGAGAAGGCGGTTTGCCACACGGGGGGTGCCTCTCGAACGGGCGGCGATCTCTCTTGCGCCGTAGGGATCAATGGGGATGTCCAGGATACCGGCGCTTCTTGTGACGATGGTTGCCAGCTCCTCGGTGGTATAAAGCTCCAGCTTCAGCACCACACCGAAGCGGTCACGGAGCGGCGTTGCGATCTGTCCCGCCCGTGTGGTGGCACCGATGAGGGTAAATTTGGAGAGGCTCAACGGAATGCTTCTTGCCGCAGGGCCTTTTCCGATGATGAGATCGACCACATAGTCCTCCATGGCAGGATATAGGATCTCCTCCACGGCCTTGGGCAGGCGATGGATCTCATCTATAAACAGAATATCGTTTTCTCCCAAATTGGTGAGTAACGCCACCAGATCTCCGCCCTTTTCAATGGCAGGTCCCGACGTGACGCGGATATTGACCCCCATCTCATTGGCAATGATGGCCGAGAGGGTGGTCTTTCCAAGGCCGGGAGGGCCGTAGAGCAGGACGTGATCCAGCACCTCGCCGCGGTTCTTGGCGGCGTCGATATAGATCTTCAGGTTTTCCTTTGCCTTCACCTGTCCGATGTATTCGTCAAGGGTGCGGGGGCGGAGAGTCGGCTCGTTTTCGCCATCCTCGCTTTCACTGAACGAGGAGGATACGATACGGGACTCAAAGTCGTATTCAAAGTCGTTTTCGTATTCAGCCGTCATACGTCGTCGCCTTTCGTTATTTCAAAGATTATTTCATCAGCTTAGTGAGCGCCGTTTTGATCAGCACCTCAAGGTCTGCCTTGGGATCGGCGCCCTTCAGGGCATAGGCCGCCTCGGCTCTGGTATAGCCAAGGACCATCAAGGCATTGGCCGCCTCGCTCAGATTGTTCTCGTTGGCCGGCAACAGATCCTCCGCCGCCGAGCCCATATCCTCCGATGAGAAATCCTTTTTCATCTTATCCTTCAGCTCCAGAATGATCCTGGCCGCCGTTTTGGCGCCGACACCCGGCGCCTTGGCAATGGCCTTGGCATCACCGCTCATTACCGCCGCCGCAAAGCGCTCCGGTGACATGAGGGACAGGATCGATACTGCCGATTTGGCACCGACACCCGACACCGAGATCAGCATACGGAAGCTGGTAAGCTCCTCAAGTGAGGAAAAACCGTACAGTTCCATGGCGTCCTCACGGACGCTCAAATGGGTATAGAGCTTGATCTTGGTACCGACCTTACCGGCCAGCTTTCCCAGCGTATTGCCGCTGATGGTCATTTGATAGCCGACTCCCGCGGCATCCACCACTGCGGTATTCGGTTCTGCGAGAACAAGCTCGCCGCTGATGTAGTAATACAAGGCAGATCTCCTTACTTGATGTTATAGAAATCACGGATACGGGAGCATCCGGTATGGGCGTGACAGACCGCGATCGCCAGGGCATCGGCGGTATCGTCCAGCTTGGGCATCTTCTCCAGCTTTAAGATAGTCTTCACCATCATCTGCACCTGCTTCTTTTCCGCGGCTCCGTAGCCGACCACCGCCTGCTTGACCTGCATGGGCGTATATTCAAAGATATGGATGCCCTTTTTTCTGGCTGCCAAAAGGGACACACCTCGTGCCTCTGCCACCGAAATTCCGGTGGTGATATTCTTGGTAAAGAACAGCTCCTCGATGGCCATCTCGGCGGGATGGTACAGATCAATCAGATCGCACATACCGTCGTATATGGCCGCCAGCCGGTCCTCCACCGGCGTGTGGGCAGGTGTGGTGATGGCGCCGTAGGCCAGTGTTCGAAAGCGCGGCGCTTGATAGTCGATGACGCCGTAACCAACGATGGCAAGACCGGGATCGATGCCTAATATAATCACGTCTTTCTCCTTTTGGGTATACCAATGCCATTTTATCTTATCCATTATACCACAAAGTCGTCCCTTCGTCAAAGGGTAATTGTAAATTTTTCTATATTTATGGAAAAAAGCACAATATCAGGGCCTTTTTTACTCACTTTCACACAAGGGTTTCCCTCCCCTTTTGGGAAAGTCGGATTTCTGTTCGGGTACGAGGGCAAAATTCCAAAAAAACGGTTTACATTGCTTCCAAAATGTGTTATAATGATATATCTGTTAATTCTGATCACATTCGGGAGAAATGGTATGCCGATTCCGACCTTTTCTGTGGGAAGCACGCTGAAAATGAAAAAGCCGCATCCCTGCGGTTCCCTGCTATTTGCGGTCCTACGCTGTGGAAGCGACGTGCGGATCCGCTGCCTCGGCTGTGGCCGTGAGGTTACCGTTCCCCGCATAAAGCTGGAAAAAAGCATTAAATCGGTTCGTGAGGAGGGAAAGCAACATGAACGTCGGCAAGCATAATTTGCGCGCTCAGCTACGCAATTTCCGTGAGAAATACGGCTTTCTCTTGATCGCCTTCGTCATCCCTGCTCTTATCATGTGGATGATCTATATCGCCATGGAGGTTTGGCCCTTCGGAAACAGCTCGGTTCTGGTGCTTGACCTGAACGGACAGTACGTCTATTTTTTTGAGGAGCTTCGCAATAAGGTCCTTCAGGGTGGCAGCTTCCTCTACACCTGGTCCCGTTCCATGGGCGGTGAGTTTATGGGCATCTATGCCTACTATCTGGCCAGCCCCTTCTCCTTCCTCATCACTCTCTTTTCCGACAACCACATTACCGAGGGGCTTCTTCTCATCATCCTCCTGAAGGTGGGATCCATGGGCGCCACCATGGCCTATTATCTGAACGAGTCCCACCCCACGAAGAAGATCAACATTCTGATCTTTTCTGCCTGCTACGCCCTCTCCTCCTACGCGGTGGTCATGGCCAACAATACCATGTGGATCGATAACCTGATCCTTCTGCCGCTGGTGACCCTCGGCATTGAGCGGCTGATCAAGAAACGGGACTTTAAGCTCTTTGTTTTCAGCCTTTCCATGGCGCTTCTCACCTCCTTCTATATCGGCTACATGACCTGTATTTACGTAGCCATTTATTTCTTCTACTACTACCTTGCCCACGACAATCACGGGGAAAACAATTTCTGGCAGGAGGATAACCACTTCTGGAAATCTCTCCTTCGCATCGGCGCCTATTCGGCTATTGCCATCAGCATCGCCATGGTGATCGTTTACCCCGCCTATACCTCCCTGCAATTCGGAAAAAGCACCTTCAGCAACACGACCTACACCCTTACCCAGCGATTTGACCTGCTGGACTTCTTTGTCAAGCTCTTTCCCGGCTCCTACGACACCGTCCGTCCCGAGGGCCTTCCCTTCGTATACGCCGGCGTCGTCGCCGTGATTCTGGTGCCGATCTACTTTATCTCCTCCCGCATTCGCTGGCAGGAGCGCATGATGAGCGGTCTTATCCTCTGCATCTTCATTCTCTGCTTCAACATCAACGCCATTGACATCGTGTGGCACGGGTTTCAGAAGCCGAACTGGCTCAATTACCGTTACAGCTTCATGTTTATCTTCCTCATGCTGGTCATGGCCTACAAGGCCTTCGGTCTACTGAAGCACGCCAACTATAAGCACGTCATTTTCGTCTGCGGTGTCCTGGTCATCCTGGTGATGGTGATTCAAAAGCTATACGGCAATCTGGCTATGAACTCCTCCGGAAAGATCGTGGAGGCACAGTCGGGGGCGAACTACAAGTACTACTGGGTCGGTGATTTTAAGACGATCTGGCTTTCCCTGCTCTGTCTTGTGGTCTACGGCGTCGCCCTCTGGTTCGAGCACGCGGGACGTCTGAACGGCAAGGCCGCGGCCGTTGTGGCGATTCTCGTTTGTGTCGAGCTGTTCACCTCCGGGCTTTTACACACCATCAATCTGGACGACGACGTGATGGTCAGCTCTCGCAGCTCCTACAACAACTATATGGAGAAGGTCCGGCCTCTCGTGGATTGGATCAAGCATCACGACGATTCTCCCTTCTACCGCATGGAGAAAAACTTCCACCGTAAGACCAACGATCCTATGACACTGGGCTTCTACGGTATCTCCAACTCCACCTCAACCCTGAACAAGCCCGTCATCAATATGCTCCACCGTTACGGCTATGCCTCCAAGTCCCACTGGACCGAATATCGGGGAGGCACCCCTGCCGCCGACGCTCTCTTCGGCATTAAGTACGTCATCTCCGAGGGACAGGTGGTCAATGAGGTGTGGAAGGAGCTTCTCTACGACGAGGATCATAACTATTATATCTACGAAAATCCCTACGCTCTTTCCCTTGCCTACGCCGCCGATGCGGGGGTCCTGGATTTTGAGATCACCGATTACGAGTCCCCCTTTGAGCTGATCAATGCTCTGTCGGGTGCTATCTCGGGCCGCGAGGGGGAGATACCGATTTTCAACCTCCTTGAGCTTACCAACACCAAGTTTACCAACATCGATACCGGTTTTACCACCGCCCACCGCAAATACAGCAAGAAGAACAAGGATCTGTCGGCCCGCATCGAATACACCCTGTCGGTTACCGCCGGAGAGCCTGTCTATATGTATATCCCCACCGATTATCCCAGAGAATGCGGGCTTAAGGTGGACGGCGTTTCAAAGGGCACTTATTTCGGAAACAAGACCGACCACGTCATGTTCCTCGGGATCTTTGACGAGGACCGCGAGATCACCGTTTCGCTGGAGCTGAAGAACGACCCCATCTATATCATGAACAACCAAAACTATTTCTTCTCGATGGATACCGATCTCTTTAAGGAGACCTTCAACCGCTTGAAGGAAGGAAATTTGGAGATCAGCACCTTTGAGGACGATTTTATTGAGGGGCACGTCTATATCCCCGAGGGGAAGGAGGTCCTCTATACCTCCATCGTGTTTGACGAGGGCTGGATCGTCACGGTAGACGGTGAGGAACAGGAGCTGATCAAAACCAACGATGCACTCCTTGCCGTGGCCATTGAGGAAGGCGAGCACGACGTTTCCTTCCGCTATCGGCCCAAGTGCTATACCGTAGGCTCTGCCGTTTCCGTTCTCGGTCTCATCGCCTTTGGCGGCGCCATCGTCCTTGACGAATGGAAGAAGCGCCGCGAGCTGCGCCGATGGGCCGAGGCCAATCACATTTATTAAAACGCGGGGGAGAGGCTTGGCTTCTCCCCGTTTCCCTGCATAACCTCCCGAAATTGCGGGAATCCTCCCTGCAAACACCCTTGGAGGTTGCTTATGTCTTACACCCATTCCCTCTCCCCCTCCCGTCTTCGTGAGTACGTCACGATGTATGCTATCGGCTCGGTTTTGTACGCCCTGATCGAGATCCTATTTCGCGGCTACACCCATTTTACAATGGTGATCACGGGCGGTATTTGCGGTATACTGCTTCACCGCATCCGCCGTCTTCGGAGCAAATCTCTGCTTCTGCGAGCCTTCCTTGGCTGTCTTGCCATTACCGGCGTGGAGCTTTCCGTTGGCATTTTGGTCAATCGGGTATGGAATCTCAAGGTATGGGATTACGGTTATCAGCCGCTGAATCTTCTCGGACAGATCTGTCCCTTATTTTCCTTTTACTGGTTTTTGCTTACCTTTCCCGCCTTTTCCGTCAGCGATTTGGTGAGCCGACATCTTTCACCCTGTCTTTACGGTGGGTTCTGCTTTGATCTTTTTCCATTTCTTTCCGAAAGGATCCGTTATGGCATCTTCCAAAAAACGCGCTAAAATCTATGCCGCTAAGGTAAAGGCCGCCTTTCTTGTGATCGCGGTCGCAGTCGCCCTTCTGTTATACGCCTTCCCCGGTCTGCGAGCCAAGCTTTCGGAATATTTTCCTTTTATGGATCCACCACGAGAGGAGACGCCGGTCACCGGGGATCTTGACGTTCATTTTATTGACGTGGGACAGGGAGATGCCTCGCTGATCCTGACTCCGGAGGGCAACGCCATGCTCATCGATACGGGAGAGTCCTCGGAAAAGGAGCTCCTGATCGCCTACATAGAGTCTCTGGGTGTCAACGCGCTGGACTATCTGGTTCTGACTCATCCCCACAGCGATCACATCGGTGGCGCCTCGGCAATCCTTTCCGCCTTTGAGGTGAAGGCGGTTTTGATGCCGGATGCTGAAACCGATACCGCAACCTTCCTTCGTGTTCTGGAAGCCATTGATGAGGAGGGGTGCGGCGTTACGGTACCGAAGGTGAATGACACCGTTACGCTTGGCAGTGCCGTCTTTACCGTCCTTGGCCCCGTTGACTCCTACCGAGATCTTAACGATATGAGCTTAGTCCTTCGTATGGATTACGGTTCCACCTCCTTCCTCTTTACCGGCGATGCCGAAGTCCCGTCGGAGGAGGATATGCTGGCCCGTCATCCCGCCTCGGCCTTCAAGGCTGACGTCCTTAAGCTGGGGCATCACGGCTCCTCAACGTCGACCTCCACAGCCTTTCTTTCGGCGGTCAGGCCCTCTTATGCCGTGGCCTCCTGCGGTGAGAACAACGAATACGGCCATCCTCACCGTGAGACCTTGTCCCTCCTGACAAACAAAAACATCACCCTGCTCCGCACCGACGAGGACGGTTCTGTCGTCTTCACCAGTAACGGAAGCAAGGTGATGCTCCTCTCACCGTCTACTCGCTCATAAGAAGCTCGGAAACGGTGACGAACTGATACCCCTGTTCCATCAGCTTCGGAATAAAGATCCGAAGGGCGGCGGGGGTATTGCTTTTTCCCGACACAAAGTCATGGCAAAGAATGATTACCCCCGGCTCGGTATGCTCGACCACCGTTTGAGCGATGGCCTCTGCTGTCGGCTTTTTCCAGTCATTCGTATCCACGGTCCAGAGTATGGGGATATAATCGAGTCGTTCAAGGGTCGTTGATACCGTTTGCGAGTATACGCCCTCCGGCGGCCGAAAGAGCTTTGGTCGAAATTCGGTCAGGTTCATTAAAATCGTCTCGGTTTCCAGCATTTCCCGATACAAGGTATCCGCTTCAATATTGGTCAAATGGGGGTGCGAATAGGTGTGATTGCCGATTTCGTGTCCCGCTTCCATTTCTCGCTTTACCAGCTCAGGATGCTTTTCCACGTTGCTTCCGACCACAAAAAAGGTTGCCTTGATCCCGTATTCATCCAGAATCTCAAGGATTTCCTCGGTGTAGGCCTTATGGGGGCCGTCGTCAAAGGTCAACGCGATTTTTTGTTCGGAGTTTTTATGCTTTCGACAGGGCTCCGGTGCCTCCGCATCGACTGAGCTTGTCAGAATGGCAGTCATCACCAGACAGAGCGCTACTCCCCGCAGAAGTCTTCTATCCCTCCGCCGTAAGCTCATAGAGCGTTCCGAAGGTATATCCCTCGGCCTCCAGCTTTGTTAAATACGCATCCAGGATCGCGGCGTTGGTGGCAGAGGTGGGATGCAGAAGGAGAACTTCCCCGTTGTGGGTATGAGTCAGCAGCTTGTTCAGCGCTTTTTCCTCACTCATTTGTTTCTTATTATCCCAGTCTGCATAGGCATAGCTCCAGAAGATCGTCTTGTACCCGTTTTCCTTGGCGCACTTCAGATTTTCCTCACTGAACCGTCCCTCCGGAGGACGGTAAAAGGGCGCTATTTCGCTGCCGCAGGTCTCTTTCATGATGGTATTCAGAGCCTCAAGCTCCGCCATAAAGGCGGCGGAATCGGTCACCTTTGACATATCGTGGTGTCGGTTGGTATGATTGCAAACCAGGTGTCCCTCGTCAACCATCCGTTTCACCAGCTCGGTGTTTCGGGTGATGAGATTCCCCAAGACAAAGAAGGCTCCGGGGGCGTTGTGCTGTTTTAGAATATCGAGAATCTTTTCAATGTTTCCGTTTTCATATCCTGCATCAAAGGTCAGGTAGATAACCTTACGGTCTTCTGTTGCCTTTTCATCAAGATAGTATCCTCCGTTCTCCTTAATAAAGGAAAACTCGGAGGGAAGCTCGGGTGGGGTCTGACTGTCATTGTTTTTACAATACCAGCTGTGTCGGTCGGTCGATTTCGTATCGGCCACTACCGCCGCGCTGCTTGCGCGAACCGGTGCCGTTAAGGCGGTGACAGTCATAATAGCCGCCAGCATGGCACTTAATTTCATGATTTATCCCCTTTTTCTTGACTGCTTGCGGCTGTTTTCGCCGCATGACTATTGTGCCTCGCATTCCGTGTTTGATTCCATGAATTTTTTTCATTTTTTGACAAAAGGCTTCAAGACTCCCGAAGTTTTTTCGGATTCCGAGAGAAGACCTTGCATTTTTCGTCCTTTTCGTGTATAATAAGTAGCATCCAAATCGGAAAGGATACCTCATGAACATCAAAGAAATCGCCGAAATCAAAAAACGCTTTCACGCAGAAAAAGGCAACATCTCCCGCATCCGCGGCTGTTGCGTAAACGAGAAAAAGGAAATCATCTCCCAATTTGACCAATCCCTCAACCTAATGTCCGTAGAAGAATCGGAGGAGGTGCTCTCTCTTCTGAAAAAGACGCTGTCAGGCTCTCTCGGACGCAATTTGATTGACGTTTCCTTTACCAATCATCAGGTGCTTGACAGCGAGGAGCATCGTCTGCTCTCTGCCGTCCGCACCTCCCATCTTGCCGACGACGAGGCTGTTGGACGTCTGTTTGACCGCATCCGCGCAGGCTACGAATCGGACGGCAATTATCTGATCCTCTTGGCCTCCGATTCCTACGACGTTCCCTCCTACTCCTCCGACGGTGAAAAGAAGGGAGATTCGAAAGGCGTCTACACCTATTTCCTCTGCGCCATCTGCCCCGTTAAGATGACGCGGTCTACCCTGGGCTACCGGATGGTAGAGCATCAGCTCCGCAACAACACACCCGATTGGGTCATTGCACCGCCTCAGGCCGGCTTCCTTTTCCCCGCCTTCGACGGCCGTACCGCCAATATCTATAACGTTCTGTTCTACACAAGAGACGTATCCGACAACCGCGAGGAGCTGGTCGACGCCCTCTTCCGCAGCACCGTTCCTATGCCTGCCGCCACGCAAAAGCAGGCCTTCCAAACCATGATTCGCGATACCCTTGCCGAGGAATTGAGTATTGACGTCGTTAAGACGGTTCAGGAGCAGATCGGTACCATGATCGAGGAGCACAAGGCCCTTAAGGACCCTGATCCCCTGGTGGTATCCAAGCATACCGTCAGCGACCTCCTGCGGAGCTGCGGTGTGGAGGAGGCACGGGTGGATTCCTTTGGGGAACGGTTTGACGAGACCTTCGGCGAAAAGGCCGAGGTGCCACCGCAGAATCTGTTGAACGTCAAGCAATTTGAGGTCAAGACCCCAAGCGTCAGCATTCGCCTCACAGCCGAGACCTCCGATCTTGTGGAAACGCGGGTGATCGACGGACAGAAGTACATCCTCGTCCGTGCCGAGGGCGTCGTTGAAGTTAACGGCGTTGAGATCTCCATTACATAACGTCGTAACGAAGCAGTAAAACGCTCGCAGGTACCCCTGCGAGCGTTTTTGCACAATAGCCAAAGAAACAGGCCCCGTTTCGGGGCCTGTTTTCATGGTATCGTATGATTATTCCTCAGTGCCGGCTTCCGCGATGATCTTCTGAGCGATATTGGCGGGGACCTCCTCGTAGCGAACGAACCGATAGCCGAAGGTGCCCTTGCCTTGGGACATGGCACGCAGGGCGATGGGATAATCGGTCATTTCCGACTGGGGAACTTCAGCATCCAGGATCTGATATCCCTTCTTACCGGGGATGTGGTCCATGCCGAGAACGCGGCCGCGGCGCTTGTTCAGGTCGCCGATCACGTCACCGACGATATCATCGGGAACCGTGACCTTCAGCTCGCCAACCGGCTCAAGAAGAACGGGATTTGCCTTCACCAGCTCCTTATAGGCCAGGTTAGCGGCCAGCTTGAACGCCATTTCCGAGGAGTCTACGTCGTGATAGGAGCCGTCGTACAGATCAGCAGCCAGATTGACCATGGGGTATCCGGCCAGAACGCCCTTCTGCATGGCTTCAACCAGGCCCTTTTCCACTGCCGGGAAGAAGTTCTTCGGCACGGCTCCGCCAACCACCGATTCGGTAAAGGTAAGGCCGTCGGCCTCACCGGGAGAGAAGGTGATCTTGACGTGACCGTACTGACCGTGACCGCCCGACTGCTTCTTATGCTTGCCCTCCACCTGAATACGCTTCTTGATGGTCTCGCGGTAGGCGATCTTGGGCTTGGTCAGTTCAACATCCACGTTGTTGCGGGCCTTCAGGCGGGTGGTAATGATATCGAGATGGATATCTCCGAGTCCCGAGATCAAAAGCTGCTTGGTCTCGGCGTTATTCTCAAAGTTAATGGTCTTATCCTCGTCGCGGAGGCGGTTGATACCGGAAGCGATCTTATCCTCGTCGCCCTTGCTCTTGGGACGAATGGCCATAGTCATATAGGGCTCGGGATATTCGGTCATCCGGTAGGGCTTCATATCCAGATTGGTGAGAGTATCGTTGGTGGCGGTATCGTTGAGCTTTTGGATCATACCGATGTCACCGCAGGCAAGGGAATCCACCTCAACGGTCTTCTTGCCGCGAACCTCGTAAATATGACCGAACTTTTCCACCGCGCCGGAACGGAGATTCTTCAACGACATGGTATTATTCAGATTTCCGCTCATGACCTTGAAGAAGGTCTGCTTACCGAAGGAATCGGCGACGGTCTTGAACACGAAGATCGCCGGCTCCGCGGCTTCCTTATCGATGGCAACCACGTCGCCATCCACGTTCTTTTCCACCTTCTTGGCGGTGTGGCGGGGATAGGACTCGTTGATCGTATCAAGAAGTGTCGCAACACCCCACATCTTTCCTGCCGACCCGCAAATGACGGGACAGATAGAGCCATCAATAATTCCTTGATGAATCGCTTCCACCGCTTCCTCACGAGTGATCTCCTCGCCTGCGAAATACTTTTCCATAAGCTCATCACTGGTTTCAGCAATCGCTTCAAGAAGCATATCTCGGTAAGTATCAACGTCGTCCTTGAATTCGTCGGGGATCAATCCCTCGTCATACGTACCATCCTTATTGAACACACGAGTCTTGAGATCAATAAGATTCAGGAAGCCGGTAACCGCACCGTTTTCAACCATCGGGATAAAGAGCGGGCAAATACGCTTTCCGAAGGCCTCACGGAGCTGTTCGAATATCTTACGGAAACGACACTCGGGATCGTCGAACTTATTGATGAAGATCGACTTGGGAAGGCCAGCCTCGGTGGCGTATTCCCATGCCAGCTGGGCACCGACCTCAACACCCGCCTTGCCGTCGACAACGATCAGGGCGGCATCGGCTGCGCGAATGCACTGCTTGACCTCGCCGACAAAATCCAAGTAGCCGGGCGTGTCAAGAATATTGATCTTTACACCCTTCCAAATTGCAGGGGCAACGGCAGACTGGATCGAAAAGCCGCGCTTGATCTCCTCCGTGTCATAATCGCATACCGTGTTGCCTTCCGAGGGCTTTCCGAGGCGGTCGGTTGCCTTGCTTAAGAAAAGCATTGCCTCGGCAAGAGACGTCTTACCCGAGCCACCGTGGCCGAGCAAGCAGACGTTGCGAATTTGAGAGGTTGCAAACTTGTTCATGGTGAAAATCTCCTTGGTTATATATTAACGGCATGGCCGCAACGGAACATCCGGCTGAATGCGCCCGGTTTTCGGGTTGCCATTATATTCATTATATCGTACAATTTGTTACTTTTCAATAGTTTCAAAGAAATTTTTGCCTTTATTCAGTAGAAATCAATCGACATTTTTTATCTATTATGCACAATTTTCTCCAACAACTTTCCATGAACGTTTCCCCGGATATGGTCATTTTGTCTTTTACTTCTGATGCAGAAATCCCCAAAAAACGCAAAAAAAGGACCTCCCGCAGGAGGTCCTTTTCTTTACAATTACTGAACGAGCTTAGCGATCTCGGCGGCAAAGTCCTCTTCTCTCTTCTGGAGGCCTTCGCCCTTCTCGTAGCGATAGAAGTTGGTGAGCTTGATCGTAGCGCCCAGCTGCTTGGCAACCGACTCAACGTACTTGGCAACGCTCATGGAGTCGTCCTTTACGTAAGCCTGGTCAGCAAGGCAGACCTGCTCGTAGAACTTGCCCAGCTTACCGGTAGCCATCTTCTCAATGATCGCATCGGGCTTGGAGGCATTCTTGGGATCGTTCTTAATCTGGGAAGCGATGATGCTCTTCTCTTCCTCGATGCGGGAAGCAGGAACAGCGTCGCGGTCAACAAACTCGCAGTTCATAGCGGCAACCTGGAGAGTCACGTTCTTGGACATCTCGGCAAATGCCTCGGTAGCGGCGGTAGCATCGTCGGTATCGAAGGTGACGATAACGCCGGTGGTGCCGTGGCCGTGGATGTAGGTGTTCAGATGGCCTTCTGCCACGAGGAAGCGACGGATGGTGATGTTTTCCTTGATGGTAGCGATCTTCTCAACCAGAGCATCGGCAACGGTGAGATCGGTACCGTCGAACTTGCAGGCCTTGAGAGCCTCAACATCGGCAGGCTTGAGAGCCAGGATGGTACGGAGCAGACCGGCGACAAACTCCAGGAACTGATCGTTCTTGGCAACGAAGTCAGTCTCGGCGTTTACCTCGATCATGGCAGCGGTGGTGCCTTCACGAAGGATGGAAACGATACCCTCGGCGGCGATACGGTCTGCCTTCTTGGCGGCGGTGGCAAGGCCTCTTTCACGAAGGACCTTGATGGCCTCCTCAACGTTACCGTCGGTCTCGGTGAGTGCCTTCTTGCACTCCATCATGCCGCAACCGGTCTTGGCGCGGAGCTCTGCTACTTGCTTAGCGGTAATAACAGCCATTTTCTGTAATTCCTTTCGATTGTAAATTCTGATATATCGGACAAATCCGGAATCTTATGCAAGACTCCGGACGTCCCTTTATGATACGAAATTAAGCGTTCTCTTCGGTAGCCTCAGCGGCGGGAGCCTCTTCAGCGGCCGCCAGCTGCTCGCCCTGCTTGCCTTCCACAACGGCGTCGGCAATCACAGAGGAGATGAGCTTGATGGCGCGGATGGCGTCATCGTTACCGGGGATGATATAGTCGGCATCGTCGGGATCGCAGTTGGTATCGATGATGGCGACAACGGGAATACCGAGCTTCTTGGCCTCGGCAACAGCGTTCTTTTCCTTTCTGGGGTCAACGATGAACACGGCAGAAGGAAGGCCTTCCATATGCTTG